>JAZHDC010000066.1:0-5345 GCA_036541305.1 Candidatus Absconditabacteria bacterium | reverse complement strand
AGTAGAATTGAAAAAATCCTTTACATTATCATCTTGCATACTAAAATAAAAAATCTGTTCAAAATTTTGTGGTACATAATCAAATATTGAATTTTTATCTGAAAAAATATTAGTAGTTTTTAGAAGAAAAAATCATCAAAAAACAGTCAATATCAATCAAGATATTCATACTATCAAATATTTCTTTGTATTTAACATAATTAATTACATTATAATTTTAAATAAATTGTCTATCAAAGTTTTTAAATAATTCTCTATCAGCAACAATTTCCACTAAAGGTTCACTATAATCTCTTTTTGCTCAATCACCTATTAAATATGGTTGAAAGTGAATATCAAATAAATGTTCATTTTTATCTACCAGAATTGTATCATCCATTAGATTTACTATTTGAATCTTGATTTCTGCACTAGAATTTGGATTTAGGTACTTTACTCCTCAAACAATCAACAATCAATGTTCTCACAACTTAGTAGTGGGAGTGATTACTCCACACCATCAAAGAGGAATATAACATTTTATTCAAGAGTTTAGATTGTATATTTCTCATGAATCTATACCAAAATCTCTAGGCGTAAACATGCTCCATCAAATATGAAAAGGTGTTGCTCTTGTGGGTAACAAAATTTCATCTTGCACACAGATCAATACTGTACTCATATTTTATGTTTTAGTCTTTAAAGGTAATAAAAGATAATTAAAAAAGTTTATAATTCAACATAAAATTCATTCTAAAATTGCAAAATTCAAACAAAGTATCAATTTAAAGCCAGATATTAGAAATAACAATTCACTTTACAAAATAAGATTTAAATTTGAAATAAGCTATAAAATAAATATACTGAATAAAATATTATTTCATAAATACTTCAATAATGCACTTCAACAACAAAAAAAAGAAGCAAATTAATCTACAACCATTATTTACTATAATAATTCTTATTGTATGATTTTTCTTTTTTAAATGGGTATTTTGATTGTTTAGTTGATCTTGAGAAATTCAGCAATCATTGAATATAAATTATGCATGATTTACTGAAGATAAAATTGAATTTGCAGGTAGCGAAATAAATTTCAAAAGAAAAGATCGAGAACACATAAGAACTAATTTGGAAAAAGAGATACTAATTACTCTATATTCACAATATCAACTTATTCTACGAATAAAAAGAACAAGCATATACTTCCCTACTATTGAAAAAAAACTAGCAGAAGCAAATCTTCCAGATGATTTGAAATATATTAGTGTAGCTGAAAGTTATCTAAAAAATGACGCAGTTTCATCTGCTTCAGCTAAATGATTGTGGCAGTTTATGCCATGAACGGCTATCCAATATGGACTAGTAGTAAATGATTATGTAGATGAAAGAATGAACTATGAAAAAGCAACTGACTCAGCCATCAAATACTTGTCCTTTATCAATAATAAGTTTAATTGAGATTGGAAACTAGCTATGGCAGGTTACAATATGGGAGAAAATTGATTGAATTCTAGAATGAATGACCAATGAGAAAGTGATTATTTCAAGTTAAGATTGAACGATGAAACATCTCGTTATGTTTATAGAGTTATTGCTATGAAATACGTCTATGAGAATCAAAAAAAGTTATGAATAGAAATTCCCAAAGAAGCACACTACAAAGAAGTGGAAACTGAAAATGTATCTATTAGAGAAATCACAGATATCAAAAAATTCACTAGCGATTACTGAACTACAATATATGAATTCTACAAAGCAAATCCATGGATCTTGTGAAAAGATAATATACTTCCTCCTAGAGAAGATGAAGCTCAATGGATAGTAAAAGTACCTAAAAAATAATCTCCTAAAACAAACTAACTGCTTTGTGAATTTCTTTGGATGATGATCCTTTGAAATATTCAGATAAGAAAGGATATTTTATTGTAAGTTGTGATAATCAGTCAATAATCTCTATCATATAATCTTGAGCTTTAGATAGTTTTGATCATCCTCATTCTCATTTTAGCAAAAAGTTTGTTTCGTAAGTAGGATTATCATCATAAGAAGCTCCAAATCATTCCAATACTTCTATAATTGCTCATCTACTCATATAAAATTTTCCAGTAATACAAAACCTTACTCAATCTAGTAATAATTGTTTTCAATCTATATCAAAGTTGTTGAATTTTACTCACATATCGCTAAGATGCTTCAATACATTTACATTTCACTTATCAGACACAAAAGAAACAATCATTTCTATCATTTTGTCTCAAATTCAGTAGATATTTAACAAAAATTCCTTATTTTTCAACAATTTAATTAAAGATTCATAATTAAAACTATCTCTTCATTCTTGATCTAAATAATTATAAATTCACTGCTCTATTTCTTTAGCCATTTTTTTACCTACTTCTTGGATTCCAAGTCAATGTATAATTCTTCGCAAAGGATTTTTCTTAGATAACTCGATTTGTTGCAGAAGTTCACCAACTCTTTTTTTACCCATTCATGGAAGTGATGACAAATTTACTCTAATTTGTGGCTGATATAGTTTGTAAATATCAGAAACATTTAGCAACAATTTGGAATCTACCAACAAGTCTATTATTTTTTCTCATAATCCATCAATGTTCATACAATTTCTAGACACAAAGTGTGTTAACTTTTCCTTTATAATTCAAGGACAATCTAAATTTGCACAACGATAAAATACATCATCCTTCACTACCTCTCATCCACAAATTGGACACTCCTTAGGTGGTTCAATATGTTTCACTAAAGCCGTTCTTCTATCTAGTATTGGTCACAAAATATAAGGGATCACTTCTCCACTTCTTTGTACCCACACATAATCCCCTAGTCTTACGTCCTTTTCTTTGATAAAATCAAAATTATGTAATGACGCTCTAGAAATTTGTACTCATCACATTTCTACTTTCTCAAGATTTGCAACTGGTGTAATTGTTCAACTTCTACCCAAACTATACTCTACTGACAATATTTGTGTAGCTACTTGCTTGGTAGGAAACTTGTAAGCCATTGCCCATTTTGGATGATGAGCTGTTTCTCACATAAGTTTGCAAATATTCTTTTCATTTATCTTTATCACTAATCAGTCGAACTCAAAGTTTTGTCAATCAAGATAATCTTGAATAATTTTACTTTCACATATTTTGATTACTTCTTCTATATTATCTGCCTTTTTTGTCCATCTAAAAACGCTTAATCACCATGAATCCATTCTATCCAATAAATTTAGCTGATTATCTTGTGCAAGTTCTTTTCTCTCTTCCAAGTTCAAAACATCATAAACATAACATACTAATCATCTTCTTTTGGTAACATTAGGATCTAACTGTCTCAATGTTCAAGCAACAGAATTTCTAGTATTAGCAAATATTTGTTCTCAATTCTTTACTTTTTCTTCGTTTATTCTAACTAATGAAGATTTTGGCATCAAGATTTCCCCCCTGAAAATAAGCTCTCATTTGGCATCCTTGTTTTTCAAAGCCAGTGGAACTCACACTGCTACGGCCCTGACATTTTCTGTAATATCTTCACCAATCAATCAATCTCATCTAGTAACTCACTTGGAAAATCTTCAATTCTTGTAAACCAAAGCCACGCTAGAACCGTCATATTTAGGCTCAATAGCAAAAGTAAACTTTGGTTCTATCCCTTCTTTTTCCAAAGTTTTCACAATTGTATCATTCCAATCAATCAAGTCCTGAGCATTGTAGCAATTTTGCAATGATCCCAGCGGAAATCTATGATTATATTTTTTGAAATCTTGTTGAATTTGGAAAGTCAATTTTTGTGTTGGGCTATTTTCATTTATAATCTCAGGATACTTTTCCTCGAGCTTTTTCAAAAAGTCAAAAATCACATCATACTGATAATCAGAAATCATAGGATTTGCCTCTACATAATACATATAATTGTGAAAATTAATAATTTCAATAATATCATCATACAGCTTCTTTTCGTGCATATCTATAGGATTATTCTCGTCATTTATCAACTTTAGATACAAATCTGTCAGCTTTAGCAATCTTTCTTTATCCATAAATTTTATATACAAATAAATGCTCTATTATTATTAGTTTGTTCACAAAAATCAAGTAATTTTACAAATTAATTTATTAAAAGTTTATTTAGGATTCTTTACTATGGTCATCTACTGCAAAAAAAACCTTGGATAAGAGCAAACTTGCACTGACTGGGTTTTTTATTTTGTGGATAATTTAAAGAATTAGTTTTCACTAAAACAATCCATACTTAATCATGTAGAAGAAAGATTTTGAGTAACCCATCAACCTCAATTATTAGCTTGTACCTTTGATTCAAAACACCTATATGTTAAGCTAGATCAAGGAGTATAACTTTGAGAATTTACATCATACTCTCAGACATTTCATATCAATGTAGGACATCAACTTCACCATCAAGAACTGAATTGACATCACCAAGATCATAATCATCAATTACACCAATCACAATAATTACATTGAAACATGCATTTATTAGAATGATAAACAATCCACAAATATTTATTAGTAATCATATTTCATTGATTCAAATTTTTTGAATTAATATCAAAACTTAACCGAGGTAATGCAACTAAATTTATGCTTTTTGTAATAGTTGTTGTTAAATTATGACTACTTGTACTATCTCTAAATCTCATATAAACAGTTTTAGTTCAATCTCAATTAGTCAAAGTATGAGATTTTGTTGTAGTACAAGATTCCCAGTTAGTAGGATTAGGTTCATTGCCAAATGCCACTTGTACAGGATTAGATCAAGCCTCATCTACTGGACATGTAATATTCAGCGAAACTGTTACTGAACTAGTATTTTCATCTCATCAATTAATATTGAAATCTCATCAAATTGGTGGAGTCATATCTAGACAACTATTCTCACTTTGAGTAAAGTTGCTATCACAACTTTGAACTAATGGACTTCATAAAACAATATTTTCCAATGTTCAATTATTACAAGTTCATTGCAATGTATATTTGTAAGTTCAATTATTTTCATTTACAGTTTGGTCTATCTCAAATCATAATCAATTATTAGTAGCAGGAATACTAAAAACAATATCTAAATTAGTAGTAGATTTTTGAGTATTTGTATCAGTTTCACAATTACTGGCAGGTCATACAGTACAGCTAAAATACTTGTATAACTCTAAATCAGCATTAGAACTTCAGTCCTTCCACGCTCAATTCTCGCACTTAAACTTTTTTTGGTGAGCATCACAACTTTGTCAAAAAGCTACGCTACTCTCTTGGTAAAATGATTTAGTTTGTCAATGAGAAGTTCAGTCACAACTTAGATACTGCACAGTTACATTTTGAGTGCTTACTTTTTTC
>JAZHDC010000065.1:0-5414 GCA_036541305.1 Candidatus Absconditabacteria bacterium | reverse complement strand
AGGAGAATATAGAATCAATGTGGTAAAAGAGAATTGAACTTGATTTGAATGTAATGGATTGTGAGAAATAATAGATACAACAATAGATTCTTATGAAATAGTATATTTGTGAGGATGAAGAGTACAAATAATATACAAGAAATTAGCAACAAGTTATTTGAAAGAGTATATAATAGGACAAGATTGAACAATTACACCTGTAACTGAATCATCAGCAAGTTATATTTGTGATGATATGAAACTATTGAACTTAGACCCAAGTGAGACTAAACTGATATGTGAAAGTGGCTGAAAACCATTATTGAATGCAGTGAAAACAAATGATGCTCAATTAACAATCAATACTGAGTGATTTTTCAATGTATGAGATACAAGACAGGTTTCTTGTACCAAACCAGCTAATTCAGTGTACAATACATTAGAACAAATTACTCAAACATATGATTGAGAAAATTGGTTGCCAACTAATGCATGAGTTTACAGTGAGATATGATCTAGCACAGAATGTAAGTTTAAGTGTGTAGATGATTTTTCTTTGCAATGAAATCAATGTATAACTAGTATATTAGAATGAGCAACATGAACATTTACACTAAGTCAAACATCAGTAACACAATGAACAATAGTAACGATATCAAACAATTGTAGTACACAACCAACAAGTTACTCAAGTTCAAATGAAGCAGTGGCAACAATAGCTTGAACAACAATTACAACACTATCTGCAGGCACAACAAATATTACACCAGTATGATGAGCATGTTGAGATAATGCGCAAAAAACTTTAACAGTAACCTCTCCACCAATAACAGACTGGAGGTTAAAAGATCCAAATTGTGATAAACCTGATGTGATAATTTGAACCCAAACATGGGCATGATGTAATTCCACATTATGAACTTGATTTGAATACTGACAAACAGATGTTGATATATGAACTTCAAATTATAGCTGAATGGTTTGAAATTGTTATGATTATTCTTGAAATAATACAGCTATTTGTACTAAGTGAGATATAAAAATGGCAAGTAATACAAAAGCTAATACATGGTTTACATGAACTAATATAAATTCAGATAGTGAGGTAGATAATATATGGTGAAAATATTATACATTTGTAAACTCTACTAGTGCTTGTGCTACATGATATCATGTGCCAACTGATTTAGAATGGGAATATGCAGAAGAATACTTATTCGAAGAAAATTGATGAGCTACTAATTGTAGAAATACAATAGATTTACGGAAATGTGATTGAATATGATGGAAGCTACACTCTACTACAAATGCTACAAATAATTTAGCAGTGAAATTATGATTACCTTTATCAGGTAACCGTCGTACTGATGGTATTAATTTCAGCGGTCGTGGTAACCATACGTATTTATGGTCTAGTACTATTGATGGTGCTAATGCTTATGACAGGTACTTCGATACGAATAATTCTAAAGTATACCGTAGCTCTAACGACCAGATGTTCGGATTCTCTGTTAGGTGCATTAAGGATTAATCTGACGAGAGTAAGATAATTTGTCTTTTTGATCTCTTTGTCTCTTTAAATGACACCAATAAATCACTATCGTTCGTTGGAGTTATTTATTCAAAGTTCCGAGCGAAAAGAGATTTTTAAGAATTGAAAGCTAGTTGCTTAGATTTCAATTCTTATACTTTAATTAAAATTTGATGAATAAAAATAAATATGAGAAATTAAATGACTGATTTTTAAATTTTTTTAGACAGCTAATTTTTATAAGGTGTTATGAAAAAATAGTTATAATTATTTCAGAAATCACTTGATATAAAGTATGCCCAAATGTTGATAAAAAACCAGGAATAATATTGAAAAGTTAGATTTTTGATTAATCTTTATTATAGAAGCTCAGAGAGTCGTTTCATTATATGAAATTAGAAAGTCTCTTTTTATTCATAAATACAAGTATGAGAGATCTTTATGAATATAATTCTATGAAGCTGAACTGAGTATTATTCATCATAAATTTTAATATAGATTATTATTTCTGAATATTTAATTAATTGTTTTGTTGTGTGCATAAAAACTGTATACCATCCTATAGTTATTTCTAGTGCTTATTGAATTTTTGGATAAAATCATTATATATTTAGTATTTATTATGAATAATCAAAATGCAGTTGATTATAAAACATAACAAAGAGTTAGATTATAATTATGTTCATAAGCATTTCATAGAGAATAAAAGACAGTTTGATACATTGGTTTCAGGATTTCCTGAGTTAAGCTCAAATCTGTTTTTGGAAAGTGACGAAAAAGTGAGGAATTGATTAATTCACAATTTTTTTGTGAAGTTGTATGAAAATAATCAAAGTATTTTGGAATCTAAAGTACAAGAAATTCAAGAAAAAGTAAATATTTTGAATATATCTGGTTTGGATAATTATTTTGGTTTTGATTTACAGAATTATATTTTACACGTTTCTGTTGGATTTTTACCATTCAATAATATAGATTTATATGATAATTATATTGGATTGTATTTTAATTTATTTGATAAAGAATTAGATTACGAACATTTACTAATATTTTTACTTACTGTAAGATTAATATCTGATAGAATTATTTTGAATTTCCCAAATTATAATTTATCAACTTACAATGATATTGCTAAAATGTTATATTTATCAATAGTTTCATCAAAAGAGGATTTAAAGTATAAATACAAAGTGTATTACAATAAGAAGTTTGATTATTTTCAAGTAGAGTATGAAGGGAACGAATATTCAGTAAGAGAGTTTTTTGTCAAAATATTAAATAATTATTCAAGCTTTGAAAGTTTGATTTGAGATAAAGATACATTTGAAAAAATATTAAATGAATTTGATAGTAAATCTTTGGTATACAAATACCTTAGTAAAAGCAAAAATCTACATTGAGAAGAGGTGCTAGCAAAAGATGAGAAATACTGTAAAACAATAATTATCAAATAATGAAAACCCAAATCAAGCTTGTTTGTAAAAAAACTTACAAATCTTTGAATGCGTAATTACTTGGTAGCTACCTAAAAAATGATTTAAATAATAAATAGAAAAAATGTTATTAACAATTGAAACAGCAAAACAAATAGCTATAGAAAATGCTAAAAAAATTCAAGATCCTCAAGTTAGAGAGTTTACATTGATTCATTCAGAAAAAGTGGGGTTGATTGCAAATCTTATCGGGAAAAAGCTATGATTGAAAACTGATCTGTTTCTGATTGCTGGACGAGTTCACGATATTTGATATTCTGTAGATTTTGACAATCATGCTTTATTGTGAGTACAAATGCTTCAAGTAGCTTGATATGAAGTAGATGAGCTTTTAAAAGATTGTATTTTGAATCATGGAACCCATTGAAATCCAAAATATTATGAAGGGAAGATCTTTCAAATTGCAGATAAATTAAGTATATTTGATTTTGATGTAGTACAAGTGCTTTTGAAATATAATGATTTTCCTTTGAAAGGAGAACCAATCGAATTTTTGAAAAAAATGAGTAATAATGCATTAGAGTTGATAAAAAAATTTTAGTAATTAAAATTTATAATGAATACACAAATACCAAATTTTATTATGAAAAGATATGCTAATGAGCAAATTATTTTTTCTAGTAGAGTTAGTTTGATTAATATGAAATTATTATATTTAATAATTTTTATAGTAGTACTATTTCATTTTGTGATTTATTTTAATGTTAATTCTATGATTCAAGATTCACAAATATCAAATATGGTTTGATTTATGATGTTTTTTGATATTGTAATAGTTTTGTTGATATTAAATTTTGTTTTCAAAGGATATTTGATAGTGACACCAAATACTGTTTCTTATGAAATGATTATGTGATCTATGAAAGTAAATATCCTTGATATAGTATACAATTTAAATGACAATAATTCAATAAAAATAAATTTAGGAAACAATATAAATCCTATTTCTATTTATTTTGCTAGCAATCAAGACTTGGAGCAGTTTGTGAATGTAGTAAGATTGAATAATAACGAGAAGTAGAGATTTTTCTTTACTTTTAAAAATAATATAAAATAACAATTATTATTATAAATATGATTTATTTCTATCCTTATCAAATGACTAAAATTATTACAGATGAAAAATTGATAGATGAGCTTCTAGAACGTAGTGTGTCTGAGATTTTGCCTAAAAAAGAATTGTTAAAAAAGAAATTAATGTCTTGAGAACAACTTAAACTTTATATATGAACAGATGCAACTGGAAGTTCATTGCATTTATGACATGCTACAAATTATATGGTTTTGGAGCG
Source organism: Candidatus Absconditabacteria bacterium (assembly GCA_036541305.1). Lineage (GTDB taxonomy): Bacteria > Patescibacteriota > Gracilibacteria > Absconditabacterales > Absconditicoccaceae > JAZHDC01. The sequence continues at coordinate 1,119 of JAZHDC010000065.1, read as the reverse complement.
TTTTAGGAAGTTATGACATAAAGTATATTTGTTGATTTGAGATTTTACTGCTCGTATTTGAGATCCAACTGATAAAATGGCATCCCGTGTTCAACTCACTCGTGAAGATGTAGTTGAAAATGTAAGAACATGGTTAGATCAGATAAGGCCAGTACTTGACATTGACAATAAGGATAATCCTGTTGATGTAGTTTTTAATCATGATTGGCTTTCAAAAATGACTTTTGAAGATGTGATTGATTTAGCTTCAAATTTTACAGTACAAAGAATGCTAGAAAGAGACATGTTTGAAAAAAGATTGAATGATAATAAACCAATCTATGTACATGAGTTTTTTTATCCATTGATGCAAGGATGGGATTCTGTAGTATTAGATGTAGATATTGAAGTATGTGGGTCAGACCAAACTTTCAATGCTTTAGCAGGTAGGATTTTGCTAAAAAAATATAAAAACAAAGAAAAATGGGTTTTTGTGACTACATTATTAGAAAATCCAGTTACAAAAGAAAAAATGATGAGTAAAAGTATCTGAACTTGAGTTTTTCTGGATACTTGAGCAAATTTTATGTTTGGTAAAATCATGTCGCAACCAGATGAAAATATTTATCAACTTTTTGTAGATTGTACTTATGAAAATATCGATAATATAAATAAGATGAAATCAGATATGGATTCAGGGAAAGTAAACCCAAGAGATATAAAATTGAAACTTGCATATGAAATAATTAAAATTTATCATTGAGAAGATGCTGCAAATTCTGCTCAAGAAGAATTTATTACTGTTTTTACAAACAAAGATTTACCTAATGATATAAAAGAGTTCAATCTTTGAAAAGATGGTATGAATATTTTGGATGTGTTGTTGGAAATAGGATTTATAGGATCAAAAGGTGAGTGAAGAAAGATTATGAATCAAAATGGAGTAAAGATAGATTGACAGTTGATTTTAGAAGATATTGAAATTTCCTTAACAAGTGATAAAAAATTAATTCAAAAGTGAAAAAGATTTTTTGCATATATATTGAAATAATAAATTAATATTTGTTTAAAATGTCTTTAGATATGAAAACAAAACAAGACCAAGATAAAATGGGTATTGCATTACAAAAGCTTGCTGAA
>JAZHDC010000064.1:0-5415 GCA_036541305.1 Candidatus Absconditabacteria bacterium | reverse complement strand
TCCGATCTATGCACCTTCCGCGCAGCAAAGCCCGCAATTGGTCCCACCCACTGAATTAAAAAATATCATTAATATTTATTAAAATAATTTAATTTCAAAAATAATAAAATGATAAATTTGTTTAAATGAAAGAAAAAAGAAGATGTTAATGATAACTTGAATAATAATTGATTGGAAGACATTGAATGAGTTAAAGAGTCTGAAAACAAATGAATGAAAGAAATTCAAGATGAAAAAAGACTTGAAAGAATAAAAGAGAAAAAAGAACAAAGAATGACTCAGATTTATTTGATTTTTGGTATTTTAATATTTATCATAAGTTGATTTTTGTTTTTTTATTATTTGAAATATTTAAATTTAAACCTGAAGGAAACAGAATTAACTTTCGAAGAAACAGAATTTGTTGTGAATTTTAAAAAGAAAAAAATGGAATTTGCATGATATTTATGAAATTTTGCACCATATGTTTGACTACCAAATGTTGAGGAGATAAATCAAAGTAATTTATCATTTTCTACAATTGTATCATCTAATCAAAATTCAAACGACGCTTTATTCAATGCACTTAAATCTCAAGTGGAAAATTTGATAACAAATAAAGAAATCGATTATATTGACAAATCAGATCAACTAAAACAATTTATTATTGAAATTGCATGAAAGACTTTATGAAACGCTCCTAAAATAAAAGAAATTGAATGAAATATTTGAAAATATTGATTCCTTCCACAAGAAGTACATGAAACTATAGAAGACAATACTATTCAAAGATCATTTTTGTGAATTGAAACTATAAAATACTACACTGCTCTTAAAACTTTCTCGTATTTAGATTCTTTTAAAAGTTGATTATGAGAATACGTTTGATTAAATAAAAATGATATAGAAAAATTTCTGGATTTGTATATAAAAAGCTGAGAAAGAGATATAGAAAGATATTTATCTGACTGTATTCTAAACCCATTAGAAATATCTACTGAAAGTGAATCTTGTATAAATTTTATGGATTTTGAAAAATATGTAACAATTAACTATACTTGTAATAAATGAGACTTAAACTGTACTAATGTTAATTTCCAACCAAAAATATTCAAAAAAGTTATCCAATATATAAAATATATGTTAGAGTCTGAGTCATTACCTATTTTAAGTATATTACTTAATTCTCTTGATCCAAACAACAACACAATATCATTTACAATAGATATTAATACATATAGCGACGATGAAAAAAGCTTACTTAGTGAATGAATTCTAAATCCAAATGTATTTATTTCTACTAGTTTGATCAACTCATTGAGAAAAAGTCATATGATATTATGAAGCTCAATTAAAATTGACAGTTTGAAGGTAAACAAAAAAGATGTAAGAAATAGTGATTGAACATCATCAAAAGCAAATAACTCATCTTTTGTATTTACAATACCTATTCAAAAATCAGTTGAAAAAGAAATATATGATTATGTATACAATAAGTAATCCCATATCAATAAAAATTTATATTTAATTAAATATTATGAGTGAAGATATAAAAAAAGAAAATATGTTCAACAATGAAGCTCCAGAGGAAGAAGAAAATTCTTTTTTTCTAGATGTGGAAGGTATTGAAGAAACAAAAGAAACTAAAAATGTTTCTGAAATAGCTAAAGAGGAATCTCCAAAAAACGTTGAAATAAATATTGAAGGCGATACTAAACCTCAATGAAAAAAATTAACAAAAGACAAAAAAAGATCCCTTTATATTTGACCTGAACAACCAAATAAAAGCGATGAACCACCATTGATTCAATTTTTCAAGAATCTAAAAAACAACACTAACCTTCAGTCAAAATCTGCTCTTACCTTTTTCTTAGTTTCATTTTTGATTCTTGCATGAATTATTATTCAAATTTATATAATTACCTCTAATTTAAACAAGAAAAGCGATCAATTGAGAAATTTAAGTAAATACAATAATGTAAATGAAATAGCTCAACTTCATAATGAATTTTGAGCAGATAAAATGAAAGATATAAACAATATTATAGAAGAATATCAATCATTAGAACAAAAAAAAGAATGAATGATGAATTACATGAATCAATTACAAGCACCTTATATAAACTTTTTGAGCTATGTATTACTTCCATCTCAAAATATATGGAAAGACCCTTATACTGAAAAAATATCTACAGACATAATTGGTGAAGAATATTTGAAAAGAAATCCATATCTAGATACTAACCTTTTAGACAAATGGTGAAGTTTTTTTAAGAAAGTATCAACTTGATTATACAATGAAATAAAGGACATCAAAATAACTCCGATTAATGAAAAAGAATGAATTTTTGACATATGAATTACAGTAAATTTTGAATCTCCTGATAGACCAGCGTTTTTGATGCTTATTAGTAAATTATCCTCTACTTCAAACAAAAAAAATATTTCAAGTATAAATGAATTCTTATATAATATATGGAAAGTTATAAAAGAAGATAATTACGAAAATCTAAGTTGAGCTGTAATCAATATTCAAAGAACAGAATTTGTAAATTTAGGTAAAGCAATCTGAAATTATAAAAGCTATTCAGAATTCTCTGATAGATACAACAACAAAAATAATATTGATAATATTGAAAAATTAGATAAACTATTATGAGAATTATTTTATAGAAGTATAATGCAACCTATAGATATATTCCAAAACAATGCAGAAAAATGTCACTGAACAACTGTATATATAACATGAGATAATCTAAATTGTTCAAACAATGACTGTTCTCTAAATATTTGTTTTGCTAATGAGTTCCAAAAAATTGATTGTAAAGATGAAAATTTAAGTTGAGATATATTCTATTTAAATTGGGATAAGAGGCTTACTGTAAACAAAGAAAATCTATTTGCAACTTGTAATAACTGACAACTTTTTAAAGTAATAGATGAAAAAAAACTAATTGATAATGAAGTAATCCTAAAAGCAATAGAATTAACTGCAAACTGTAACAAATGAGACATTACAAAATGAAATAATGCTCTAGCAAGAAGTTGCTTTTATAAGTTTAGAGAAAAATTCAATAATTTACCAGAACTTGCATATTCAATATGAGATGAAAAAACTGAAAACAAAGACAAACTTAAAATTTTAAAAGATTTTATAAAGGATTTACCACCATTAATGAATATAAGTGCATTCAACTTTCAAACAGCAGAAAAGTGAATTATTCAAGAATGAGATTATCAATATAAAGGAGATGTAACAATAAAAATCTTTTGAAAATCAATAACTAATGATGATATAGGAAAAATTGAAAAAGATCTTTGAAATAAATGCTTTGACAAAAATAAATGAATTGAAAGAATAACTCCAAATATTGCTTTAAAAGAAGTACAAAATTCGATTAAACAACTAACTACAACTTGAGTATTAGAATCTAGAAGAACTATTGATTTATGAGAATTAGAAATTATAATACAAGAAATAAATGACACTTACCAAAATCTAACAACTTATGATAAAGCTATAAAATTGTTTGAATTATATAGAATGTTATACAATATAGACATATGTAACAAATAATCTTTAAATATAAATAATAAAAATGAGTGAAATTGATATTTATAAGAAAGATATTGAAGAAGCCATTGTAGAAGCCAATACAATTAAGATTTTTGATAATCTTCTAACTATAGCACTTGAAGAATGAGCTTCAGATATCCATATTGAACCATTTGAAAATTACTCTAGAATTAGATTAAGAATTGATGGTATTTTGGAAGAGCTTACTCAATATCCTAGAAATATTCACGACAGTATTATTGCCAAATTCAAAATTGAATCATGACAAATGAGACCTGATGAAAAAAGGCTTCCTCAAGATGCTCGTGTATCTACAATAACACTAACTAATAAGGAAGTTGACCTACGTGCTAACACTCTTCCTACAGTTTGGTGAGAAAAACTAGTAATGCGTATTGTTGATAAATCTAAAGAAATACCTCCATTACAAGTATTATGAATTGAGTGAATTAATAATGAGATTCTTCACAACAATTTGAATATGCCAAACTGAATTATACTTACTACCTGACCAACATGATCTGGTAAATCTACAACACTATATGCATGACTTTCTTATATAAATAAAATTGATGTTAATATTACTACATATGAAGATCCAGTAGAAAACAAGTTAGATTGACTTAATCAATCACAAGTTAGATCAGACATATGATATACGTTTGCTCAATGATTGAGAGCGGCTCTGAGACAAGATCCTGATATAATAATGGTTTGAGAAATTCGTGATTGGGAGACATTAGATACAGCAATGGAAGCTGCGATGACTTGACATCTGGTTTTCTCTACTATACATACAAACTCTGCTGCAGAAACTATTACAAGAGTAATGAATATGTGAGCAAAACCATATATGATATCCTGAACATTCAATCTAGTAATGGCACAACGTTTATGAAGAAAGACATGTCCGCATTGTGTTCAACCTATTAATATAAAAGAGAACAACCCAAAAATATACCAATATGCCGTAGAAGCATTGAATTCAATGAATAAAGCTCAACTAAAAAATGAAATCTTATTAAGAAAAATACCTCAAGAAAATTGGGAGAAATTTGTAAATGAATGAATAGTCTTTGAATGATCTTGAAAATTGCCAAGTTGAGAAGCTTGTAAGCATTGTAAATGAACTTGAAAAAAATGAAGAATGGGTATGTACGAATTTATGGAATATGACGATTTCATAAAAAATCTATTATTGCAAGGTAAAACAGCACTTGAAATAGAAAGACATGCTTTGATAAATTGAATGATTAATTTGGAAAGAGATTGAGTACTAAAATCAATATGAGGAAAAATGAATCTAGAAGAAGTTTACAGATTGACTAAACATAAAAATTACAAAAATTTACAATAGTACACAATTACAAGAATGGTAGAACCAGTAAAAAAATGATTTTTTTGAATTTGACACAGCAAACCTAAAGCAGCTAAAAAAGTATCATTTTTTAGACTAATGGCTATTACTCAAAAAGCATGACTATGAATTAGAGAGTCATTGATTACACTAAGAAAATCAGAAAATCAAAAAAATATGCAAGTTATTCTTGATGACATTATAATGAGAATTAATCAGTGAATGAATATATCTTCTGCACTGGAAGCTCACTCATATTTTTTCTCATTTCAAGAAATACAACTTATTAAGTCCTCAGAGGCAATGTGAAATTTACCAGAGACACTAAACAATATTGCTACTGAATCTGAAAATCACCAAAAGTTAATTTGAAAAATAAAATGAGCTATGACATACCCAATTGTTATACTAGTAATGTCTTTTATTGCCAGTATTGCAATTATCACTTTTGTAATTCCTTGAATTGTTAAATTTTTTCCTACAGACGTTGAATTGCCATTTC
>JAZHDC010000063.1:0-5449 GCA_036541305.1 Candidatus Absconditabacteria bacterium | reverse complement strand
GCTTTTCCGTCGTTTGCCATGTCGACACTCTCCTTTTTTGAAGATACTATTTTTTGGTTGTGATATGCTTGAAAAGTCTTTACCTTTACTTGAGGATCTACAGTTATCTTATTAAATAATTGAATAAATTTTTGAATTTGAGAAGTTAAGTATGTTAAGAATATTTGATTAACCTTATCTTCACTTATTCATTGTAGGTCTTTTTCCCATAATAGTTGGGATTCTAATATTATTCACCTATCTTCACTTGAAATGTTTCATTGTAAAATATTCTTTTCAAAACTACTTTCAAAATTTAGTAATAAGTTTTTCAAAAAGTCAAAATAACTATAAACTTTGTCATCTAATTTATAATTATTCTTTAGATAATCTCACATCAAAATTGCTCAAAGACGATACTTATCTTCTTTACTCAAATCTTTATTTGGAGGTGATTTTTTTAGAAATTTTTCTTTTCATTGAACAAAAACTCTATATTGTCATCGAAGCAGATCAAAGTTAATCTTCAGATTGTTAGCCATTCTTTCTACATACATCATTTGAACTGACACATCAGATAATGATTTTATAATCTCAAATAACTCAGCAATTACTTTTTTCCTTTCAATTACAGAAGCAATGGAATGTTTTTTTGTCAAAACATTGTAAACATAATCAAATCAATCAATTATTGATACTTGTAATTCAACTTCTTCTCAAATTATAAATTTTTTGAATTTATCAATTTCATTAGTTTTGGTCAAATAATTAACATACTCATCTACATCTTTGTACTGGTAAGGCAATACTAAAACATTAGGAAAAACATCATACTGATATGCAACTTTCAAAGCTCTTTTGGTAGCCTCAAATCAAGCTTCATCATTATCAAATCATAAAACCAAATTATCTGTAAATCTTTTTATATGCTTTATATGACCAGGAGTAAGCGCAGTTCAGCAACTAGCTACTCAAATATTAATTCAGGCTCTCGCAAGTCCGATAACATCCATATATCCTTCCAAAACAATTAATCTTTTGAAATCTCTAATTCAATTTTTTGCATTATCAAGTCAATACAATAAATTAGATTTATCATAAACTATAGACTCTGGACTATTTAGGTATTTTGGCATATCTTGAGAATTAAGTGATCTTCAAGCAAATGCTACTATTGATCAAGTATGGTCTTTGATAGGAAAAATAATTCTATTTCTAAAAAATGAATAAATTTCTCAAGAGTTAGATTTTTTTCAAAATCAAAATGAAACAATATCTTCAAGAGTAAATCATTTTCATTTCAGATAATTCACCAAACCACTTACTGAGTTAGGAGCAAATCAAAGTCAAAAACTAGATATAATATTATCAGTAAGTTTTCTATCATTGTGAAGATAATCCAAAGGCAATTTAGATTCTTTCAAATTTGCAGTAAAATATTCTTGTGCTCTTTTATTGATTAATTTGATTTTCTCTTTTTCTGAAAATGAGTTTTTCCCGACGAATTGATCATTTTGATATTTTTCAATTTCAATATTTGCTTCTTTAGCAAGCAATTTAACACTATCCCAATAATCTAACTTTTCAATCTCCATAAAAAACTTTATCAAATTTCATCAAATTCCACATCCAAAGCATTTGAATATTTGCTTATCTTGAGCAACAACAAAAGAAGGAGTTTTTTCTCTATGAAAAGGACACAATCATGAATAATTGGAGCCCACCTTCTTGAGATTAACATATCTTGATACTATATCAACAATGTCAATATTAGCTAGAATATCATCGTTTAAAGTTGACATATATATTTCACAAAGAATAAATATAAATAATTAATAAACAAATGTTCACAAATTGCAATATTATTTTTCATAATTGACTATCCAACTATTATTTATTTTGTAACTATTAGGTTGAGTAATTCAACTTATAATATTTTTTGAACTTTTTGGTTGAAAATCTTCATAACAATAAAAACAGTAAGAATACTTTACACTATAAGGATAATTAAATTGCTGTTTTGTTGTAACATCGACTGTATTTGAGTTGTTTTTATTATTTTCGATTTTCTCTATACTTATGCTATCAATTAATTTCCCAAATTTATCTTTGAGTCTTATATCAAGTTCCTTTTGACTTAATCACAAGCTTTTATTTTTGTCAATAAAATCCTGCACATAATTAAAAACAGTTATGTTATCATTATAAATAGATATTCGATTATTTGCATCTTGAACTCTTTTGTTATTTTTATAAATTCAAAATCATCATGCTATAAAAGTAGTAAAAAACAAAATAATTATTATAATAATAGTAAACTTAGACATATTGATTATTTAAAAATAAACAAAAATATTATAACAAATAATTTTACTAAATCAATGAATAATGATTATTAGATTTTATTTTATATTTTTACCAAAATTTTCAATCATTTGAATTTGTCGTTTTCTCTTATCATCTCAAATATGTCTTACTGAAAAAACGCTATAAACTTGTTTAATTTGAATTCAACAAAACTTAAGAGTTGTAACCAATGCTTTTAGTCAAGGATTTCCTGCAAACAAGTAATAAAACCAAGGTCAATCAGTGGTTGTGATTACGCTTGCATTTTTACCTTTTAGTAGTCATTCAACATTGAACCTGGAATGAAATTTATAAGCAAATCAAGACAAAAATACTCTATCCAAAAATGCTTTCAAAATTCCTGGCATATTATATCGCCAAGTTGGATAAATAAAAACATAATGATCAAAGTCAATTATTTTTTTTTGAAAATCTAAAACACTTTGTTCCAAATTCTTATCATTAGTTCACAACAATAAATTATATTGAAAATCAATATCAATAAGTTTTACAAGTTCTCAGTGATTTCATGATTGAATTACTCATTTCAAATAAGCATTAGCAAGGGCATCGCAATAAGAATCCACTCTAGGATTTCACATAATAATAAGTACTTTTTTCATTTTTTTTATAAATTAGATAAAATTCGTCAAGATACAATTGCTGCGGTTTCTGCCCTCAAAACTGTTTTTCATATACAAACTTTTTGAGTCTTATCATCTTCAAATTTTGAGTAATCTTGTGAAGTCAATCCTCCCTCAGGTCATATCACAAAATACTTTTCAATACTTTTGTCAATCTTTCATACATCCACACCATCAAAATCCATACACACAATATTTTTATCATGGAAAAACTCTTTAGCATCTTCTTTCAAAAAAATAATTTCAGGAATCAATAGTCAATTGCTCTGCTCAACAGCTTCAAGGGATATTTTGTAAAATCTTTCAAGCTTTGACTGATTTATATCTCTGATTACAGACCTTTCAGACACCCAAAAGATAATCTTAGGTACTCAAATCTCAGACAGTTTTTGGACAATCATTTCCATTTTGGAAAAGTTGTTTAGGACGCTAACCACGACTCATCAGCTAAGATCAGGAATAGGGTTTTTATCAACTAGTGCAACTTTTCAGGTTATTATCTTTTTATCAATTTCTATAAGAGATATTTCATACCTAAATACTTGATTATCTTGTTTATTTTGGATTATGAAATTGTATCACTCTTTAGCTCTCAACACTTTATTCAACTGATAAATAACTCTTTCGTCATACAAAGACATTATATCTCATTTTATCTGAAAATCATCTGTAATAAATATCTGCATCTTACAATATAATATAAAAATTATTAAATACTATTATTTATTGATTATAAAGTAATATTCAATAGGAAAAATAAAAAAGTATAATTAATTAAAATAATATAATATTATTTTGGTCTTCTACAGATTTGATAATAATAACCCGTAGATCAAAGTACTGTTAAGGATAGTTTTAAATCTCCAACCATATATTCATTTAATCAATTTGTAAATGTTGATCAAGTGTTAAGAATTGGTCAACCAGAAAGAAAAATTTTTGATCATCCCCGATTGACATAATTTAAATTAGCAGTAATACTATACAAATAGAAATAAAAGGTACTTTCTGGTTTAGTTCAATCATAAAAATATTTACAATCCCAAGTTCCTCAACAAGTTCATGTTATATTTATTACATTTGCAGTCAAACTTGCAGGTCAGTTAGTAGTCGTACTACAAGTATATCATGTCCTTGTTGCAGTAATATTGTTACATACGGATCCATGATTCCTTGTTGCAGCAAATGTTCAATCTGTTGCTGCTGTAACATTTGTTCCACATACATTTATTGTAGCTCAGTTAGCATTTCCTCCGAAACTACCACTTACTGTATATGTATTTATTGTCCATTGTGCATAATATGTTGTATCTGCTGTAATTACTGTTGCAGTTGTTATCTTTGTTCATCCACTTGCTTGTGTATACCATCAATCTAATGTATATCATGTTTTTGTTCAAGTTGGCAATGTTCAAATTGTTGTATTATAATTTACTGTTGTACTTGTCGTTCATGCTGTTCATCAGTTTCCATTGAAAGTTACAGTGAATTTTCTTGATGCTGTACAGCTTGTATCTGTTCATGTATTAATTCCATTACAACTCCATGTATATGTTCATGTATTAGTTGTAACTGTACTTGCATTTCATGCACTACACAAATTACTAGTTGGTGAAGTTACTACTGCAACTCCATTTGCAGTTCAACAACTTCCATTTACTATCGCACTACAATTTCATGCTATGTTAGTTACATTGGCAGCTAAACTTGATGGTCATTGTGTACTTATTGTACAAGAATATCAACTCCTAATTACTGATATATTATCACATTCAGTTCAATGATTGATTGTTGTACTAAATGCTCATGTTGGTCATGCTGTTACATTAGCTCCACAAACATTTACTGTTGCTCAATCTCAATTGGTTAGATTTCCACTTACTGTATATGTATTCAATTCACAACTTGTTCAATTATCATAATTATATCATTCATTACAAATAAAGTTACATAATCACTCAGTTTGATTATATCACCATGTTCAGCTTACTCATTGAGTTCAGTTCAGTTGTGCATTTGTTGGCAGCGTTCATTGACAAATATCAGATACACAACTTCAATTCTGTTCTACTTTTCATCATTCACAACTTATACTAATTTGTTCCTCTCAATATGTAACTACTCAATTATTACAAGTTGCTGTAAGTTCAAATGTTTTGGTTCAGTCTGTAATTGATTGTGTCTTTGTTTTTGTTTGACTCTCTCAATGAAGAATAATATCAAAATTATAACCACTATATTCATGTGCTATACATTCTTGTGTATTATTTACTTGTATATTTGATGTTGCTCATACTTTATTTATTATCTCATCTACAACACTTGTATTATTTAATTCAGGAAACAATGTTTGTATTTCATTCATTGCTGCTTGCTGTTCATCTAGATCTTCACTTAATAATCAACTTATATCTCAAGTCAATACCTCTACTCTTTCACTATAAGGCGCATCTTCTTTCAATAAATCATTTTCTATATCC
>JAZHDC010000062.1:0-5536 GCA_036541305.1 Candidatus Absconditabacteria bacterium | reverse complement strand
TGCAATAACTATGTAGTAGCAAAATATGTAGTAGCAAAATAGTTGACTTTGAAAAAAAGATTTGTAGAATTAATTATTTACATAAAAACTTGATTATGAAAAAATTACAAGAAATTATGAATGAGACATCAAATGCCAAATTATTGTCAGTCTTTAGTAAAATACCTTTGACTTGTGTTTTTTCAAAAGATTTAATATCGACCCTTTCATTATGAAAAGAATCTACTGAAAAAGATATTGAAACAATCAAAAATAATATTATTAATTTCACTAATAAAATCGATTTCAAAGATATAAATAACATCAAAAAGAACATCCCATTACTTTTAATATTCTATAACAATCAACAAAATAATAAGTACGAACTAAAAAAATATATAGAAAACAAATGAATCGATATAATTGAATTGAGTTGAGATGATTTGATTGTATTTAACTATATTTGATTTGTTCTTGTTGATTATTGATTTTTAGATCCAGATTTAATTTTTAATAACAACATAGATGATTTAATAGATATTTATATTGAAATTGAAAAAAATACTAAAAAAATTTATCATGAAGATATTTGACATTGAATGTTATTCTGACTATATTCACTAATTGAATATTTAATATTAGTATATGAGAATCAATGAAAATTTTTTAAAATAATGAAAAAGGAGCCAAATATAAAAAACACTAAAACAAGATTTAAAAACATGTTTGGCAATAGTTTATCTTTTTAGTTTGAAAACTAATTTTATATCTTCAATTTCTACTTGTTTCTCAAAATCAAAGTCTAATAAATCATCAACGATTGTTGATAATGTTTCTGATTGGATATAACTTTTGAAATTACTTACAAATGATTCATTTGTACTGATAGAAACTAAAATTCTATCCTCTACATTGTAGTCTGCTTCTTTACGAGCTTCTTGTATAAATCTAACTAAATCACGTGCATATCATTCAAGTTTTAGCTCTTGTGTAATAACTGTATCCATAGATATTACTAATCAATATCAAGTTTCTATATCAATATTTTCATCTGTTTTTTCAAATACTACCTCGAACTCTCCTAAATTAAGTTCAAAAATTCAAACTTTTACATTTCAATTAGTAAGTTCTTCAAAATCTCAATCTTTTGCTTGTTTGATAATATTTTGAACATCTTTACCAAATCTAGGTCACAATATTTTAGCATTTGGACGGCATACTTTTTTCACCATGTTTACTATATCTGGATTGTATATTACTTCTTTTATATTCAACTCCTCTTTCAAAATATCTTTGTAATATTCATCAAAATCTATAGCTAAGCTAATTGAGTTCAATGGTTGTCTTACTCTTATCTTTTTATTTGTTCTCAAACTTAGTCATAGATTTATTATTTTTTGTACCAAATCCATCTCTTCATTTAGATCTTTCAATACTAGACTAGAATTTACTTCAGGATAAAATTCTAAGTGTACAGACTCTTTTCAGGTAAGATCTTTGAATATTGACTCTGACACAAAAGGAATAAACGGCGCTAAAACTTTGGATAGTTCTACTAAAACTACATACAAAGTATTGTATCCTTGTAGTTTATCTCAATCGTTCTCAGACTTCCAAAATCTTCTTCTAGATCTTCTAATATACCAATTTGTCAAATCATCTAAAAACTTCAAAATTGGCTTTGTAGAAGCTTGCAAATCATAACTACTCAATCCAGCATCCACTTGTTCAATCAAAACATTCAATGCAGAAATCAACCATTTATCAAGATTGTTTTCAAGTACCAACTCTTTAGAGTCCAATGCATTTGTTAAAGACACTAAATCATTATATTTAGGTTCAAAATTATCAATACTAGCATAAGTTGTGAAAAAATAATAAGTATTCCACAATGGCAATATTACTTTTTTCACAATATCTTTTACTCATTCATCAGAAAAATTCATATCCTCTCACCTTACAACTGGAGTAGTAAGCATATAAAATCTTACTGCATCTCATCCATAATTTTTCAAAAGTATTTTAGGATCTGTAAAATTACCAAAGCTTTTTGACATTTTTCTTCAATCGTTACCAGCTATCACTCAGGTAGTAATAACATTACTGTAAGCATTCTTCCCAAATAAGGCCACTCACACAACGTGCATCACGTAAAACCAAGCTCTAATTTGACCAACATACTCTACTATGAAATCAGCTGGATAAGCCTTTTCAAATTTCTCTTTATTTTCAAATGGATAATGAAATTGAGCAACACTCATACTTCAACTTTCCAGCCAAACATCTAGCACTTCAGGAACTCTTTTGTAAGTTACTCAGTTACTAGTCCAAGTAATTTCATCTATATAAGGTCTGTGTAAATTAGCAATTTTCATTCAAGATATATCTTCTATTTCTTGTCTACTTCCAAAGACTTTCATGTCTACTTGGTTTCAGTCTTTATCATACCCAATCCACATTGGCATTGGTGTAGCCCAATATCTTTTCCTAGATAAACACCAATCTGGTGCTGTTTCTATATTTTTAGCAAATCTTCATTCTTTTAGATAATTTGGAAACCAATTGATATTTTGATTTTGCTCTAAAAGCTTCGGCTTCAATGATTGCACATCCAAAAACCAACTATCTTGAGTTCTATAAATCAATGGAATTTGAGTTCTAGGACATATAGCCACTCTATGAGTGATGTTTTCTTTTTTGAATAACTTTCATTCTTGCTTTAGTCTATTCATAATATCTTCATTTGCATCTCTTACATATATTCATTGGTAATCAGGCACTTGAGAGCTATATTTGCATTCATCATCAATACTTTCAGTTTGATACAAATTGTGCTGCTTTCACAATTGGAAATCCACCTCACCAAATTCTGGAGCTTGATGTCATATTCAAGTTCAATCAGTGTCAGTGATAAAATCAGCATGATAAACTTTGAAGTTTTTTTCCATATCTACCTTATCTGCAAAAAAGTCAAATATTGGAGTATATTTCAAACCAACCAATACATCTCCATTAAACTCTTCCAAAATCTCATAATCTCACTTTCATTTCATCACTACATCTGCTCTATTTTTAGCTAACACGTAAATTTGTCAGTCTTGAGATTTGATTTTTATATAAATATGATTTTTGTTCACTCACAAAGCTAAGTTAGCAGGCAAAGTCCGAGGCGTTGTCGTCCAAACGAGGGCTTTTACATTGTTCCAATTTGCTCAATTTACTCACAAGTCAAACATTACAGTAATTGCTGGATCATTTACATCAGTATAACTATCGTCCATAGCTACTTCAAAGTTAGAAATTGGAGTTCCAAGCATTACGCTATATAGAGAAATTCTTTTTCATTTGTAAACTAATCATTTATCATAAAATGCTTTGAAATTATTCATTACAGTTTCCATATAATCTTGATCCATTGTCTTATATGAGTTGTCAAAATCTACCCATCTTCAAATATGATCAATATACCATCACCACTCATCAGAAATTTCTTTAGTGTAAGCATAACACTCATTGATAAAATTTTCAATTCACTTTTCTTCTATTTCAGAATTAGATTTGATTCACAATCTTTTTTGCACTTTTTCTTCTACAGGAATTCCATGACAATCCCATCCCCATACTCTCTCTACTCTTTTACCTTTCATAGTTTGGTATCTAGGAATTACATCTTTGATAGTAGATGCTAACAGATGTCAATAATGTGGAACTCAAGTAATAAAAGGAGGACCATCGTAAAATCTATATGGATTATTTTCTGGTCTAGTTTCTACTGACTTTTCAAAGATCTTATTTTCCTTCCAAAATTGTATTATTGACTCCTCTAACTCAGGAAATGATTGCTTTGGATTCACTTTATTGAACTGCATAGTTATTATTTGCAAATAAAAAACCTACCAATAATGGCAGGTGGATTTCTTTCAAGAGACAATCTCCTACCAACTAGTAGTGAATAATAATGTTGATAATAATGCCTTGAATTTTCAACATTCTGAGATTGTTAATTTCTAAACATAAGTATTATAATCATTTGTAACAGATTTGCAAGTGTTTGTGGAGAAAGCATTGTAGAGAGTTATATAATTTTTGTGCACACAATTAAAAAATAAAACCAACTAATTTGATATATATCTTTGAATGCAATTTATACAATTCTTTTATCAATATATAAAAAGTCCAAATAGTTATTATTATATTTTTATGCAGTAAACTCAAAATTATCTTTAGTCATATATGAAAATTATAAGGATAATCTATTTTATATCTTTAGAAAATTACCTGACACAACGGAAGCCAACAGTAGCATACTGATAAGTCGCATCACGATAGAGATTAAGATGGAAAACACCAGTATCAACATCATCACGACCACTACTACCGCGAATGAAAATATTATTTGTTGTAATATACGAATGAATTTTTCATATTCAGTTATATTCATTTAAATTTATTGTAAATGGTCCTATATTTTCATATGTATATCAATTTCTAAAACTGCACTGTTTATTTAAATCATTGTTATAAAAACTATGTGAAGCAGGTCATCCACAAGCATCAGAAGGTCTAATTGTATTTGAATTCCATGTATTTGTAGTTCTCAAATTGCCTGTATTTGGTAAATTTGATTTGTTTACATGCTCCCATACATTTCCACTAATATCCCAAAGTTTAGTTCAATTAGATAATATATGCCACCTATTTCATATTACCCCTGTTCATCTTGGATCTGTATCATTTCAAGCAGATTGTGTATAAGAACTTGCTCATCAATTGACATAACTACTATATGACATAACATCGCTTAAATTTACATTTCATCTATATATTCATCCACTTCATTTAATACCACTTGTCCAATTATCTCACTGTTGTTCAATATTTCTAGCTACTGCCATCCATTCATTGTTTGTAATAAGATGATATGCCCCATCAGTTCAGCAAGCTTGAATAGCTTCTCATTGTCTAATATAAGCTATTGGATAATCTGATGCTTTACTTGTAATTCATCCATTTGCTATTGTTTCAGTATACAAATCATCATCTATTAAGCTATAATCGCTAACTGCCCAATTTTTCCATGAAGAAAATGGCTGCAATTTTCAAGTTGTACTTGTAAATTTTGCTTCGTATTTCATCACCGCAAATCATCTACATACATAATCTTTTCAATTATAGTTTACTTGTCTTTGGTAAAAAGAATCTTTCATACCTATTCAATATCAATCAGTTACAAACCATCTTGCAGGAACCCAAATCCATTCTCATCACAAAGTCGCATTATCAGTTATCCACTTATTACAAGCAGCAATTGAATTATCATCTTCATCTCCAAATACATAATATTTATTTGTAACTTCATCATATTTTAGATCATCGCTTGTCCAATCTGGATGAGCATTAGATAATGGATTATTAGAATAGTAATAATCATTAGGATCTACTGTACTAGATAAACATTGATTTCACTGCAAAGAATAATCATCTTCACACTTATACTTACATTCTGTTGTACTTGCAGCATCACTATAAACTCAAGTATTACTTGGTAGCCAATTGG
>JAZHDC010000061.1:0-5619 GCA_036541305.1 Candidatus Absconditabacteria bacterium | reverse complement strand
TATCCAACAATGTTGTAATATTTCAAGTAGATACCTGAGCTTTTGCTGTAATTGGAGCATTTGCAGAAAGTATATCTTCACCTAAATCTACTTCATATTCAGGTTGAGTATAATCAATTTTTTCTGGATCTACCAACAAAGTTTGAGTTTTTATCAAATAAACTTCAAGTCATATTTTTTTGATAATATAACCATCATAATTAGTTAAAATATAGGTTTGCTCTTCTTCCTGAGCAAATGCTTTTCATAAATAGGATAAATTTCTTTCATTTTCCAAAAAAGCTGTTAACATATAGTATTTCTTATCTTTTGTAAGACTATATTCATAGTATCAACCCTTAGGGTCTTTTGGAATCTTGTTTAAATTCCCAACATACTCAGTAAGAGCTGGACCAAACTTTCACTGGTACCAAAGTACTCAAAAATCATCAGTTTTTATCTCAATACTTGGATCTGGATCAGGATAGATTACTGACTCTTTGGAAACAAATGATAACTGTATTGTCTTCTCCAAAGTTGCTAAGTCAGTAATTCTTCTAGAATCTCTTCCTTTACTCATCCATTGAGATAAAGTTAAAAATGCTGAAGCTGAAAGCACAGCAATAACTGCTATTACAATAATCAATTCAATCAATGTAAAGCTCTTCAATAATTTTCTAATAGATTTTGCCATCTTTATAAAAGAAAAAATAAATATATTATAATAAACTCAGAATCAAAATACAATAGAATTATAAGTTTTTTAAAAAAATACTTTTATGCTTTTCTAAGTAATATACAAAATCAACGGAGATTATATTTATTTAAAAAACAGCTTAGAATTGAGTTTCATAATGTTTTCAAATATATTATCTTAGAAAGATTCACATTTTGGATAATCTATGCCGAGTAGAATCATGAGTTCATCATCCTCACTCTAAAGCTGATCAAACATAAGAGACCGAAGATGTATTTACCATAGGAGAACTTATAGGCGATCAATAACTTGATGTATTATCGTAATTTACACATCTTGCACAACAACTTTCATTCCAGTAATAAGTTCCTGATGTACAATTATTTTGTCAATATCACTGAGTTCAAAAATTAAACAATCTATAAGTATCTGTTTGAGAATATGTTACTCCACTAGTAGATATCGCTGTAATATATCATGTTTGTATATCATTCCAACTTACTCAATCTATTCTAATATTCATTGCCATAGCCTTTTCAGTGGATAATCATTTCCAATAATCTATTGTCAATCTATACTCATTAGCAGAATCCCAATCAGGAGTTCACTCAGTAGTATTCAATGATCAAGCAAGATCCGTTGTACTACTAGTAGTTTTGTGAACTAATGTCCAACCTCCTCCATCAGTTGTCATATTACAATAAACTTCAAAGGAATTACTTGTAGATCAACCATCTGGATCTATTTTATAAATTCAAGAGCTTAAACATGCTTTGGTTCAATCTCCACAAGTTCAATTTCATCTTAATGTTCCATTATTCAATGTATTTGATCACAAATTATATTCTTTACAGCTCGTAAGCATTGTTCAATCTGACTTAAACCAAGGATTTCCATTAGTTCCTCATCATTGAAAATAATTTACTAGAATACAGTTATTTCAGTCATGGTAATAACCCTCATTACATCATTTGTTTACTGGGTCTGACAATGTTACTTCTTGATAAGTTCCATTACTACAATCCCCTACTAATGTATATTCATAACTTCAATTATTTTCTGTAATTGTTTTAGCTTTCTCAAAACTCTGTCAATGTTGAGTTAAACTAACATCAAATGTAATATCTAAATTTGTAACTGACTTTTTCACTATATTTGTTGCATTACAATCCACTGGATTTCATACTACACAACTTGTATATTGATAAGTAGCAACATCTGCATTATTTGATCAATCCTTCCAAGTTCAATTATCACAACTGAAAGATTTCTTATTAGTTTCGCAGCTTTGTCCAAAGGCTACACTATCAGCATTGAAAAAGTCTTTTACTGTTCCATGGTTATTTCCATCACATTGTGCTGGTAGCTGTGCATTACAACTAGTTTTTGTATATTCAGATTTGGTTTCTTCTCATTCCCAGACTCAGTTTTTACATTCAAACTGTGATTTGATGCTATCACAACTATCTCCAAATCATACTGATTCTTGTTTGTAAAAGTCTACTTTTGTTCAATGATTATATCCTTCACAAGTTAGAAATAATACTGATACAGGCTGTGATGATACTTTGCTTAGTTCTTGTGCTATTGCTACTTTTATTTCATTTTCTGATTGGTTATTGTTTAGAACACTTACAAAGTTAGTTCCAGTATATACTTTTTCATAATTACTAATAAACTGAGTAAATTCAGTACTTGTTGTATCTGATAACTTACTCAAATCTCAAGAATACAATGATTCTACTTTTAATTTGGTAGTTTGATTTCATCACAAATTATAAGTTCATTTATTAGTCCAAAAGTGTTCTTCACCTAATATTTTCTCTTCTCATTCATACTTATCTACTATCAAACTTGGTACTGGCAATATTGTATCTACTCAATCAATACTTGCTACAATAATACTTTGATTATAATTTCATTGTAATCTTGTGAAATATTCATTTGCATATACTCTATTTGTATATTTGGAAAATTGTTGGTTTTCAATAATTGTTCATAATTGGTATTTTTTGTTGTTCCACTGAGCATATCTGTATCTTTCCTTGGTGGTTGGGTCAATTGGACTTTTAGTCAAAGATCATCAGATTTGTTTCACAGCTTCATCTCCAAAATAACCTACATCCCATATTCGATTTCCTGAAAACATTACTTTTGTAAGATTGTCTGGTTTGGGAATATTATCATTACTAGTAATACTAATATTGATAGCAGTATCGATAGTTCAAAGATCTGCAATCTTTCTACTATCTCTACTCTTACTCATCCATTGTGAAAGCATTAGAAATGCAGAAGCTCATAGTACTGCTATTATTGCTATTACAATAATTAGTTCAATTAATGTAAATGATTTTAGGAATCTTTTAAATTTATTTGCCATTTTAAAAAAGAATATAAAATAAATTATTTTCACCACACATTAATATCATTTTGGAATTTTCAATGGGATGTTCACCACCGTCAAGTATTGAATCAAAGAGTTGCATGATTGTAATCCCGCATAGTATACCGACTTCCTGTAACAGGACTAAACTGCCATCAATACCGAGTTGGTTCAGTTCTATACTGTGCTTTAGATGCAGCAACAAACACATCTGTATATCCACTTCTTTTGAATCTAATATTAGTAAAATAAACTGGAGATATACACTCAAAATTTGTAATAAAATGATATCAATTATTTTTACAAGATGAATACCTTGCAGTAGTAAAAGAGGTAGTTTGATTGTAACTTATTCTGGTCCGTCATCATCCATCAGTATTCATATCACAATAAGCTTTCAATGCTGGAAGAGATCAAGTTCAATCCAAATCTATATAATAATATCAATCTGCAAAATTAGCTCAATTAAAAGGAGTTCATATTCACAACTTAAAGTCTGGATCCGTACTAACTATCAAATCATTACAACTATTTGGATATATTGTAACTCATTCTACAACATAGGTAAATCAATCTGTTGAGTTTCAAGTCCATTGAATATCCGGCACGCACTGATTATTGTAAACAATATATCCACTATTACAAGTAGGAGTATTTGTAGTTTCTGTTCAACTAGCAGTAATAATTCACAAATTACACAGAAATAAATTAGAATATGTGATTTCTCAATTAGCTATTGTAATAGCATTACTAGTAACTGTGCTAGAGACTCAATGATTAATTGGTCATAAAGAATAAATATGTCAATTAACAGTTTGGGAAGTTGGTTCGCAGTTCTGAGGTACACAGGCATTTCACTCTTGGTTATATCACGGATTACAACTAATGTTTACAGATTCTGATAAACTTAAATTTTCTAAAGTTCAATTGTTACAACTTCAAACCAAAGTATACTCATAAATTCAATTATTCTCATCAATTGTTGTAGATTGCTCAAAACTTTCTCAATGGTTTGTAAAGGGAATTTCAAAGGTCATATCCAAGTTTGTTGCTGATTTTTGGATTATGCTAGATTCACTGCAACCAATAGGGGTTCAAGTTATACATCCACTATATTTATATGTTTGTATATCTGCAATACTATCTCAATCCATCCAATCTCAATTGCTACATACAAATTCTTTTGCAAAAGATAAACAAGTTTGTCAATAATCAACACTTGAAGATGAGTAAAATGTTTTACTATTTCAACTGGAAATTCAATTACAAGATAATTGTTCCATATTTAATGGTAAAGAAATAACTTTGTTGATTTCTTCAAGTAAAATTGAGTCAATATTTCAATCATTTAAAGGAATGACAAAATCTTGTAATCCACTATAAGCATTTTGATAATTTACTTTGAATATATTAAATTTTTCAGACTCTTTCAAATCATTTATATTTCAAGAGTATAAAGATTGTACTTTGATAATGTCAGATGTAGAATCAATTGAATTATATTTTTTCTTACTTATCCAAAATTTATTCTCATCCAATTCTAATATTGGTCAATCAATTTGATCTATTAATAAACTAGGAATTGGTAAAACATTATCAAATCAATCTATTTTGGCCACAATTATTGTTTGATCATAAGATCAATGAACTCTATTATAATATTCTCTTGCATAAGATCTTTTTAATATATTAGAATAATCGACATTTTCTACTATAGTTCATAGTTGAAATTTATTGTTATTCCATTGTGCATATTTATATCTTTCCTTGGTAGATGGATCTATAGGCAGCTTAGTAATAGTTCATCATGCTTGTTCAATTGCATTTATTCAAAAATATCATAACTCCCAAATTTTATTTCAAGAAAATACAACATCTACATAATCGTCAGGTGTTGGTAATTTGGAATTATTCAACAAACTCAAATTAATTGATTTTTCAATAGTTGTTAAATCAGAAATCTTTTTTACATCCTTTGAGTTTCCTATCCACTTAGAAAGTATTAGAAATGCTACAGATCACAAAACTGCAATTATTGCAATTACTATAACTAATTCTACTAAAGTAAATGTCTTTAGAATTTTCCTTATAGACTTTGCCATTTTTTTATTAAGATAATAAACTAAATTAATTATAATAAATGAAACTATATTTTCAAGTGAAAAGAAAAACAAAAATATAAAATCCACAAAGATGAAAACTTAAAAAGTGCAGTTATGAAAAAAACATATAAATCAATGAAAATCAGTGAACATAATAAGCAAATCCTAAAAATTATATAAAAAAATGTAACTTTTATAAATTATATCAGTCTAATATTAATAATAGTTTAGTTATAATAAAAAATATGATATTCAAAAAAAGAGTAAAAAAACATTTACAAAATTGTAAAAGCATTTGCAATTATAATTAAAAAAAGTATTATTTGTTATACTTTTAACACTAAATAAAGTTTATGGAAGAAAATAATCTTTGCGATTTTAAAATTCATTGAATTGCAAAACTATGACCAAAGTCTCAACTGGTTGTACCCAAGGAAGTTAGGGAAATACTATGAATC
>JAZHDC010000060.1:0-5667 GCA_036541305.1 Candidatus Absconditabacteria bacterium | reverse complement strand
AAGTTGATAACTGCACAATTCATTTAGTTGACCAATTATCAAATATTTTTTCCTCATTCTCAGGAAAGACTCACTTAATAATATCTGACAAAATATAAACATTATATCAAAGTGCATTTCCGTCTAAAGCTGTATGGTTTACGCAAAAATCAGTTGCCACTCATCAAATAAATAGGTTCCTAACAGCAGACTCTGTCAAATAATCATCTAAATCTGTTCATTTAAACCCAGAATAAGCATCCTCATTAGCTTTAGTTCATTTGTAAACCACCTTTGAATAATTCTTATCATCCAATCTTTGGTAAAGCTGACTACCCCATTGATTAGCCACACAATGTATAGGCCATTTCATTTCCCCATCTTGCTCAGTAAAATCAGGAATTGAATGGGAAGCAGCAAAACTTGTATGATTAGATGGATGAAAATCTTGTGTAGCTATGCACTTAACTCCTTTTTTCAAAAATAATTCTACCAATGAATTGATTGT
This sequence comes from Candidatus Absconditabacteria bacterium, assembly GCA_036541305.1. Lineage (GTDB taxonomy): Bacteria > Patescibacteriota > Gracilibacteria > Absconditabacterales > Absconditicoccaceae > JAZHDC01. Next base: position 5,180 of record JAZHDC010000060.1, on the reverse strand, counting down.
GGCTTCCATACTATCAGCAGATTTTACGCACAAACTCCCCTTTTCATCTACAAAGTCATTTTGGTAATCTACTAGTACAAATGCTGAATTTTGCAATGTTAATTTATCCATTTGATTATCTTAAAAACTAAAATTTGTGAAATAATAAAATTATTCAATAGCTAAATTAATAGTTACAGAATATGATTTTAAAATATTTTGTTTGATTTTCTACTATGTATGATTACAGATTGTTCAAATGCTTCTCTATTGAGTCTGAATCCAATCTATGTTTTTCATCTATTTAGTATATGTATTATATACACTAACTATTAAAAATCAACACTAAATGTAATAATTACATTATCTATTGAAAATATTATTTTTGAGAATATAATATTCATACTTTATATGCTAATATATACTGATGATAAATAAATGATCCTTGCAAATTCTCATACCAAGTATGTGTCTAAACAATTGTATTTTCTGCATTTCCAGGCTGAACAAAACCAACTGAAATTATGAAAACAAGTTATGAAATAATTTTGATAATGCTGAATATGTACAAAGTTATATAAATCAAATAAAGAAAGCTATTAATGAATGATATAATAATATTATCATCACTAGTGACTGAGAACCTATTTTGAATATTAGATTCTTGAAGTTTTTGTGAAAGATATTTGAAGAAAATAAAATACAATATAATGATTTTGAAATACAAACAAGTGGTGTTTGATTGAAGCAAAAGCATTTAGATTTACTGAAAAGCATTTGAATCAAACTGATTAGTATAAGCTTATCTAATATATTTGATAATAAATTGAATGCCTTTTACAATCAAACAAAACAATGATATGAAATAAATATAGACAAAATATGTGCAGGTTTGATAGAAAACTGATTCAAACTTAGATTGTCTCTAAACATGACAAACTCCTATAATAATATTTTAACAGATAAAATAATACAAAGAGCTATGGATTTATGAGCTAATCAACTGACTTTTAGGAGACTGTACCCTGGGGATAACAATAGTGAAGATTATAAAAATATATTAAATAACTCAGTTAAACAAAGCAAAGAAAGAGAAATAATTCAATATTTACATGACAATTGCAATGAAAAATATATGATTAATCAAAGTGAAAAATTATACTATAAAGGCAATTTAAGTATATTGTATATTACAGATTGTATGGCACAAAATTCAGATAGATATAGGATATTGAAGCCAGATTGTAAGTTATACAAAAGCTGGGAACAAGACGCAAAACCAATCTACTAAAAATACAAATAAATTATTATTGACTTTTACAATAATAATGTATGCAAAACATTAACTATAAATATATTTTATAAGTAAATAAAATGTGGAAAATCAAAATCAAAGATGATGAGTATGAATTAACTCTTGCAGAAGTCAAACTCAATATAAAAAATAATTAAAATGAATATAAAATCTACCAGCAAATCAATGAATGATATTTATGTTTGATAGCTATGATTACAGAAATTTTACTATGAAAGATGTTATGATACCACTGGATATTATATGGCTAATGTACGATGATGATTTCAATTTTGTAATTGCAAATATACAACAAGTAACTCCTTGGACAGTTAAGAATCAAGAGATATATAAAGCTAAATTTGCATCAAAATTTATATTGGAAATCAATGGATGATTATCTGAGCAAAGATGATACAAGTTCATGGACATAGTAGAAATTCCCAATATTATAAGACCCTGACATATTGTGTAAAAAATACATTATATCTTGAAAAATGCAAAATTATTTGTAATATATATAAAATATTTATTGAAGAACAATAAAATGATAATTCAAAGCATAAAGCTAACAGTAGATACTTTGATATTTACAATAATGAATGGAAAACTTCAAATATTATTGATAAAAAGGTTGATTCCACCATTTGAAAATATGTGGGCATTGCCTTGATGATTTATCAAAGACAATGAAAATGCAATTCAGGCAGCGAAAAGAGAGTTAGTTGAAGAAACCAATGTTAAGAATGAATACTTGGAACAGTTGTATACTTTTTCCTCAGTAGATAGAGACCCTAGATGAAGAGTTGTTACTATTGCGTATCTTGCTTTGGTAAATGCAAATAACATTACTCTCAAAGCATGATCTGATGCAAAGGAAGTAAAGTTTTTTCCAATAGATAAACTACCAAAATTGGCCTTTGATCACAAAGAAATAGTAAAATATTGAATAGAAAGATTGAAATACAAACTTGAATATACAAATATCGCTCAGTATCTTCTAGCAGATAAATTTATATTCTCTGACTTACAAGAAGTTTATGAAATAGTATTCATGCAAAAATTCGACCCAAGAAATTTTAGGAAAAAAATCGAAAAAATCGATATTATCCAAGAAACCTGAGAAATGCAAATTTGAGTGAAACATAGACCTTGAAAACTATTCGAATTCAAAAATAAAAAATTAGAATTTGTTGAGATAATTTAGATATAGAATTATTTAATGTTATTAATTATTTTATATTATTCTCAATTAATAGGATTATCAATAATATAATGTCTTATTTGTTCTAATTGTTCATCACTTCTAATTATAACATCATAGAAAGTAATTATGATTATATTTAATTTCTTTTGTACATCATATTTTGAATCATTTTATTATATTTGATAAAATTGTTTTATGTTGTGGATTATTATGTAGGGAACAAAAATTTTCGTTCCCTACGGTGTTAACCGAATAATAATTTTCGTTCCCTACCGCATGATAATGCGGTGAATATATTTCATTTTCAATAATTATGATTCAATGAATGTGATTGGGCATAATTATAAAATAATCAATTTTTGATTTCATATAATGCATAGGAATTTCATACCAAAATTTTTCCGCAATCTTCCCATAATCATTTAAAATCATTTTTCAATCAACAATTTCCCCAAAATAATCATTATCCGCATATACCATTCGGTAGGGAACACAAGCCTGTGTTCCTTACACAGATTATTACAACCCCAATAATTATACATATTTAAGATTATAATATAAATTATTTTCCTTCAATATCTACTACTATCTGATCATAAGTAAATTTTATATGTACTATAAGTATTTTCAGCATTAATTCAATTTCAATTAATCAAAAATGAATATTACTATTCAAAAAGTATATTTATATGAAATAAATACAATTCAATAAAAAATACCTAGATGAAATATCATATTATTTTATTATTCTCCCAAGAATACAATCAAGAGCATCTGTTGCAAAATGTAGAATACAACCAACAGCAATTGCACGAATTTCCCAAGAAGGGATAAAAAGCATCAAAATATAAACAATCAATGCCCAAAAAGTATGAAAAGGATGAAATCATATACTACAACGATTTATTTCAAAAACAGGCTTAGCTAAAAGATGATCTATGTCTATTATTATAGTAGAAACCATTATTATTCATGCTATTACCCAATTATCACGAAATAATAAATATGCAATCGCAAATGGAAAAATAAAGTGAAGTGAATAATGAATTAATTGTCTTATTATCTGCAAATATCTCATTTGTTGATGTCTCTTGAATGATAAATTTAGAAATATAATATTTATTCATATAAATTTTAAAATTGAATATAGCAGAATATATGTAAATATTAACAATAATAAGAATTTATTTTCTTTAGAACAAAATTATTTTACAAATAAGTGCAACGAAGTGATCCTAATATACTTTGTTAATAAATTTATCAGGACAAATTAAAGTCATAGAATAAAGTATTTTAGAAATAGATGAGAAGCTAAAAACTTATTCGATAACATCTGTATATCTAAAATCATTTTCATTTAATTCACTTTTGCCAAGCAAATCTTTTCTCATTTGAAGAACAATATTCCCAACTACCATTCTTCCTTTATTAGGATTAGGAGTATTTCATCTTTCGTCAATTAGAAATTTAACTAAATCATTTATAGATTTAACGACATCATCAGAAGCATATAACCGAGATTTATATTGTTCTTCAAAAAAAATTCTTTTTGTTTCTACTGAATTTGTTCTACCAACAAATCCTTGTAAATGAATTAAAAGATTTGTATATTTCTCCTCTTTAAATTTTAACATAATTTCACTCTTCTTAATCTTAATTGTAAATAAAAAAGTAATCCAAGCACTGATTACACCAGAGATAAAAGGAAAAATAATTAGTAAAATGTCTTTTGTTTCCATAATGACTTTAGATATTTAATAAATAAATTATTTCCATAACATATAACTAGTTTCTATATAATATAAGTATTAATTCAAAAAACAAGTTTATAATAACTCAAAAACATCAACATTCTAAATCTAATTAATCTTATCCACTGTAATCAATCTATAATTATTAGAATTTATAGTAAGTCTTACGTTTTTCCTATGGTTAACTAGATAGTAATTTTTTCAGGTTTTGACAATCTCTTGCTCTGGGATTTCAGCAATTAAGGTAGATATAAACTCCTCTACTTCATCTTTAGTCAGATTCAAATTTAGTTTATTATTCACCCTATAATAAACTAACTCAGTATAACATAAATTCTTGATTATATTTGCTTTGATCATAGGAAAATTAACACTTTAAAATATTAAATATATAAATGTTTTATTATCATAATTCAAGAGAAAATCATCACAAATTTATCTATTGAATATAGATCGTAAATAATTATTGTAAATTAATCTTCAAAATAATAATTTAATAATTTATTTATTATTAAAACATCTTATGAATCAAGGAAATATATTAACAATTGATGATAAAAATTTTGATGATTATTTTATAAAAAATGATAATGAATATCTTTTTAAGAACAATGTTGATAACAATCAAATAATTAATTTTTATATACAAAAAGAAGATATAGAAATAAAATTTTCAACTGAACTTTCAATAACTTTTAGGTTCAATGAATGCAAAATTAAAAAAGCTAGATTTGAAGGTTGTAAATTAGAGTGAGTTCATATTGGATCTCCAATAAAGGATTCGGAAATATGAAGTAATATATGATTTATTAAATTTGATGATTGTAAAATTGATAATATAAGTTTCAACTATTTAAACATGAAACAAAATAATAGTAGTAATACTAATACTAAAATAATAATTAAAACAACTACATTTAAAATATTATATTTTTATAAGTTATACTAT
>JAZHDC010000059.1:0-5790 GCA_036541305.1 Candidatus Absconditabacteria bacterium | reverse complement strand
CCGACGGCCTGGCCATCCGCTCCATCATCCTGCCCCAGGCCTTGCGCCTGTCCATAGTGGAACACGCCGCAGCCCTAGTAAAACTAAATATTATTGAATAGTATTTAATATAAATTTAAGGTTGATATTTATAAAGAATTTAAATAATATTATCTGGAAAAACAAAATGAATACTAAAATAATGAATAAAATACTAATTGGGATATCATTATTATGATTATTGGTAATAATATTTCCAAGTACTTATCGGTGGTTTGGTCGAATAGCACGATGGGTATTTGTAGCAATAATGTACTCAAGACCAATAAGAGATTTGCTACCAAAATACAAAATACTTAACAAAATAGTATCAGTAAGAAAATGATTGGGAGTAGTATGTGGTAACTTCGCACTTGCCCATGGAATTGGATACTTTATTTTTATAGAAAGCAGTATATTTGATATATTTACTAGTTTGGATTATTGGAATCCTACAAGTATGCTTTGAGCATGAATTCTAGCCACTTTATTTATAATTCCTCCATTGATTACTTCCAACAATATTAGTATAAAAATACTAAAAAGAAATTGGAAAATAGTACAACAATTATCATATCCAGCATTTATACTTACTTGAGTACATATATATCTTGTAAGACACGAGCCTCTAGCATTAGTTGTAATTACAATTTACATAATAATATTTATTTTAGCATTTAGGAAACAGAAATGAAAACTAGCTACAAAATAATTACTCTAATCATAGGATTTGCAAGTTTAAATAACTTAATGTGATGTACACAACAAAATTCCAATGAAGATAACAATTCTTCCACAAATATAGATTCTACCAATAATACTAATCCTAATCTTTCCACAACTGAAAATACAGCATCTATACTTACTATCAATAATAGATGTATATGATGTTGAAAATGTGCAAGAATTGCTCCACAAACTTTCCAGATGGAATGAAGAAAAGCCATAATTGTTAGTCAACAATATTTAAATGACCAAAAAACTCAAATGGCAATTAGAGCTTGTCACCCAAACGCAATAGATAAAAGTTAGGGTCTAACTATCTTCACTAAACTTTTTCAAGTTATCAATTATCTCATCGTACTCAAGTTCTTCAATAGGATCTAATTGATCTTGTTGCTTTTTTTGGTTCAAATCCAAATATTTTAGAATAACATCTTTCATTTCATCAATATTTTCTGATTCTAATTTTTTTCACATTTTTATTACTTAAATAACTAAATCAAAACAAAACTTGAATATCACACTACTCTGTCTTTCTCAGATGTAATATCTCAAGAATTTATATAATTCAATGACCTAAATCATAATCATAATTTTTCTCAAGCAATTATTCAAGCTTGAATTCACTGATAACCACAAGCACATTCTCCATCCAAAGCCCTCCAATTTCAAGCTTCAATTTTCGCGATTGTTGTAGCATCTTTTTCCATAGCTCATTTGTAAGACAAAAAATGAGACAAATCCGAACTAATTACTACTCACAAATCCTCATTTTCTTCAAGTAATTTTGCAATCAACTCTCACAAATATTCTACATCTGCCTTGTAACCTACCAAAATTGGCACAAAAGATTTGATTTTCAAAAAAATTTGGATTAGGGGGATTTGGACCTCCAAACTATGCTCTTGCAAATGTACCTGCTCTGATATTTGGAAGCCTGCTTTTTCATTTTTTCATATTTGACGATTTAATTGCTGATCAATTTTCAATACTCAAAGAGGCGACTCAAAACCATCATCTCCAGAAAGTGCAAATCACTGAAATCACTCATAATGAGACGGTCATATTACTAGCAATCTTTTAATTGATGGATTATTTGCTAAAAGATGGAAACCACAAGCTGCTATCCCTCAGGAATAAATATACCCAGCATGAGGAGATACCAAAACTCTAATCCCGTCCCCTGAAATTTTTTTGCAACTATCAAAATATGCTGTATAAAGCTGCAAGACAAACTCTACCAAAACGCTTGGGTGTGATGGATAAAAAGTTCAACTATGGAAAGGCTTTCTCAAATTCATTACTTGTTATAACGAATTAAATTCAACACAAACTTATCAGCCACTCTGTACCTTTTCTGGAAGTCGTCAAAAGACAAAAACACTACACTTATTACATCTATAAAATAATCTTTGAAAATTGACTCAATCTGAGATTTTAGTGGACCAACTTCGTCTTTTTTGTCAGTTTCATAAATAAGCACCAAGTCCACATCCATATCCAAAGGTTTACCAAATATTCTTCACAAATAAGTATGTTTGATGATTCATCAAGAAGATTTTACAATTTCAGTTAACATTCATTCCATACTATACAAAAATAAGCTTTTGACAATATCTTGTGCTCATTGTTCAAGTCTGATTGACCATCATGTTCACTCTTTATCTATTATTAGTATCTCTGCATCACAAAGTAAATCAACTTGTTTTTTGATTGCTGGAAAAGACCATGAAAGTTCGTTTTCCAAAGCTCTAATTGATATTCACTGTCTTTTGAAAACTAAATATTTCAATATATCAACTTTAGTTTTACTTCATAATAATTTCTCAAGTTTCATATTTTAGTTGATAATAATAAATTTCTATTTGTAATAATTTTTGTACCAATACTGGACTAATGGCATCAACTCTTGAAAATTAGTAGATTGTAACATATTTTGTATAATAATCTTTTCAGTGGTTTTTAGTTCTATTTTGTTTCTGTACTCCAAAAAACCAGATTTATCTCATTCTTGCAATTTTGTGCTCAAAAATGCTTTGTATGTAATCAAGCTTTTATCAATATTACCTGCTCTTTGAGTAATATGATAATCAAGTACTTTTTTGAACTTCACGAACAATTCATTCTCAAAAAAACTCATAGATTTTATAATAGTATCTTTTGTCAAATCTCAATAATCAATAGACCTTTTTATCTCTAATTGAAGATTTTTGTAAAAGTCAACATCCTGTCAATCTTTGATGTGTTGTTGTGCTTTTTGAATATTTTCTATTCACAACTTTCTTTGATTGTCTATCTGTTTTATCAAATCAAAACATTTTACATAATTATCTCAGGCACTTTGAGATACCCATATTTTTGAATCTTGTTTTTTACAATAATACTTGTATTCAAAATATCACCAACTACTACCACTAATATACAACAATCATGCAAATAGGAATATTATAGTTTTATTTACCATTTTTATTTTTTAAATTATAAATTATTTACTTGTATCTTTTTCAAAAAACAAAGATAAAATAACAGCTATTGGTACTGATAAAACAATTCATATAAATCATAGTACAGAACCACCAATTAACATAGCAATAAATATTAGTAATGGACTTACTCACAAAGCTTGATTCATTACCATAGGTACTAGTACATTGTTTTCAAATGCTTGAACAATATAATATAATATGCTTATTATTACAAATCACTTGAAACCAAAAGTAATAGAAGCTACCAAAACTGCTGGTATAGCTCAAAGAATTGGTCAAAGCATTGGTATGAATTCAGTAATACCTGCAATCAATGCTAAAGTAAACTTATTAGGCATATTTATTCAAGCCCAAGGCATTATTGACAAACTCCACAATAAAATTCAAACTGTAAAAAAAACAAACAAACACAGGATTAGTTGTCATTTCAACCGCAATCATAATTGTTTATATATTTTTAGGAATTTATAAAAAGTATAATCAGGATTTCATGAAATACGAGCTATAAAAGAAATAACATTATCTTTTTCCAAAGAGAAAAATATTGCAATTACTCACACTATAAATACTTGGAACAACACTGAAACAAATCCAGTAAGGAATTTTACTACCCAAAATCATACATTTTTAAGATAGTTTGTTCAAAGAGATACGATATTAGAAACATTTTCTTGTAGTGCTTTTTGTAAAGCTGTTAGGACTTCTGGATCTTGTAAATTATTAATAATCAAATTTCTAAAATACAATGGAATCCAACTTGAATCTTTTATGTACAAAATCAATCATTTATCTTGAAGAACATGTTGAAACAGTGTAACTTTGTTTATCAATATTTCAATAATTTGAGCTGACTGGTTCAAGACAAAAGGTATAACTATAAAAAATCACGACAAGAAAAAGACTATCATCAAAAAATATGAAACTAATACAGCTAATATTCTATTAGTTTTTTTTCACATCAATCATATTATTGCTTCCATAGCTATAGAAAGTATAAATGCAGTGAAAATTAGATAAATAAGTCACAAAGATTGGAAAACAACGTATCACAAATACAAAACAACTCACCCAATTATCCAAAACTTAAAAATATCAAAACCGTTTAGACGAACTTCTCATTTTGGAGAAACATTTTTACTACTAGATATTGCTTTTTTTTCAAGCTCAATCAACTCATCAGTTTCTGACTTCGGGTTTGATTCTGTAAGAGTAGAAGCTATACTTTTAATAATACTATTTATCTTTATTTTGAATCAATCAATGTTTTTCATTTGCAAAAAATAATCTATTAAATGTAGCTTGAAAAAAACTATTAATAATTATTTTTATATTGTTTTTGTCTTTTAATTCAATAGTATCTTTTAATTTTTCTATACTATTCTTATTGGTAACAAAAAAATACTTGTAATAATTTCAATTAGATTGTTTTTGTAAATAATTATTTTCCTTTATAAAATCAAAAAACAATCTTTTCAAGAAGTTTCTTTTGGTTGCATGCTTAGAAATCTTTGTAGATATTTGAATAGAAAATTGATTGTAATCTCTGTTGCTATATTGAGGGACTTTCAAAACACTAAAAACACTACAAGGAAGCATGTTTCTTTTTTTCATAATATAGTTTATATCTTTTCATGTAAGCTTGTAATAATTTTTTATCATAATTTTAATCTAAAATCATATAGAAGAATGAGTTCTCAGGGTTTACATTAGATTTCAATAAATTCTTAGTTTGGAATATTTTATCAATATGGTCATACAAACCATGATTGTCACAATAATACACTAAAGCTAGCAAAAAATTATCTATCATTCACTGTTTATTTACTTGATTTAATATTTCCAACTTAGAAGTATATTTTCATTTTTTTTCTATTATTTCAATATATTTGGTAAATAATGAAAGCATAGAGTGCATATCTTCTCAGGTATCTAATCATTCCATAATCTGGATAAACATTCAAATTCTTCAAGTACAAACTGATAGTAATATATTGATTTGTTGACTATCTAAGTTAGGATATTTATTTTGCAAAAATTCTATTACTAAATTATCATCTGGTAAAGTAAACTTTAAAAGTAGAGACCTAGAAATGATAGTATCTAAAAGTAACATACGATTGGTAGTGGTAGCAATAATAAGTCTATTTTTCAAAGGTTCCTCTAAAGTTTTCAAAAACGAGTTTAAAGATGACAAATTCATTCTTTCAATATTTTCTATTAGTAGTATTTTGTGACTTCAAACACTTGTAATATTAAGCCATTCGATGATTTCTCTAGCTCAATAATCTCTATACTCCAATCATCATCACAAGTCTATAAACTCATCTTTATCTGTAGAAACTTTCAAAACATGCTCTTTTCAAACTAATTCAGTCAAATCTTTGATATGAAGGAAGTCTGTCATAAAATTCTTTCACAAAATCTTTTTGGAAAGTTCTAATACTAGTGAAGTTTTACCAATATGAGCCATTCATTCCAGCAACAAAAATTTACTTTCTATAGTATTGTTTGCAAATCAGTCAAATATTTTTTCAAGCACTAATCTTTGTTCTTCATTAACGCA
>JAZHDC010000058.1:0-25201 GCA_036541305.1 Candidatus Absconditabacteria bacterium | reverse complement strand
AATTGCTTAAACTAAAAATACAAGTACAGATTAATACCTGTACTTTTTTTGTTGTGTGAATTATATAGATGGATTATGATATGAATAGTTATCACAAATACTATAATCTATTTCAATAACTATTATATTTTCATTTTCTATCACGATTCATTCTATAGAAACTAATAAATCTTTTATTTTATTAGTTATGATTAATTTTAGATCTTTATTAAATTTAATTGTTAGAATTTTTTTATTAAAACATATATATTCCACATAATCATATCCTATTAGTTTACAAGTAGTATGGATTTTTCTTATTATGTTTTCTACTATAATGTTATCATAATAGTCTTTAATTGGTCATATTTCGTTTTCAATTATTGAAAGAATTATTTGAAGCTGTAATTTTTCAATTAATCTTCATAGTTTCTCTGAGGTACACGTTCATTTTTCTATTCTTTTTAATTCATTATTTTCCATTTGATATAACTTCAAAATGAAAATTATAGTAAATTATAATTTATTATTATTAAATGTCAATTAGTGAATTCTTGATCCTAATGTCTTTAATTAATTGATATTAATTCTTCTATAAGTCTTTTTGCAATATCACTTTTAACTCTTCATAGTGAATGATAATAGAACTCTCATAGGTCTTTATTACAATTTGTTTCGTATAGTTTTGCTTGGTAGCACATTTCTACTTTATCTATATCCATTACAAATTTTGCTTCATCAGATTTCAAATAAATAAGTTCTTCAAAATAATCAATTATTTCTTTTTCTAATTTATTTCATTTTAAAATTTTTCTTATTCATTCCAATTCTAAAGTAACTTTTTCACTTTCTAGTATTTCTCAAGGAGTAAAATCACCAACAATACTTTCAGCTAGGTCGTGAATTAATCACAAGATTATTACTTTGTTGTGATCTAGATTATTACAATGTTCCTTTGAAATTATATAAGACAATAAACTAACTCCAAAACTATGATCTGCCACAGATTCGCATTCTTTTTCATCAATTCATCTTTTTAGTCGTCATTGTCTATAAAGATTTTTTAGTTTGAAAATTGCTTCATATAATTGATAATATTGAATACTATTAGAATCTTTTATTGACTCAATGGTGCCAAATTTAGTTTTCATTATTAGATCTGTTTATATATTTAATTATTTTGACTTTTGCATATACTAAAAGACTTATCAAAAGTATGGTTCATCCAATAACAGGGTATTTGTATTCCATGAATAATTCTATATTCTCTCATACTATATATCATGCAATCATTAGTATAAAAGCCCAAATTCATGCTCAAATCGTAGTGTATATTATGAAATTTTTGAAATTCATTTTGAACGCTCACGCTGGGAGAGAAATTAATTGCCTAATTGCAGGTATAAATCTACCAATAAGAGTAGTAATATCTCAATGCTTTTGGAAGTACTTTACACATAAATCATTATTTTTTGTTCATATAAGTTTTTTTATAATTACTACTCATCAATAACATCATATTGTATAATTTATAATTGCACCTAATACACTTCCACCTAGTCACATCAAAAATCCGAGTAAAAAATTTATTTTACCAGTAGATGCTAAATATCACGCTGGAATCATTACTACTTCAGATGGGAAGGGAATGAAGCTACTTTCTACTGTCATAAATATGAAAATCCATAAATATGGAGCTTGCATTATGTACTCTGATGCATGAGAAGCTACATTATGTAATAGTTCTATTATATACATTTTGATAAAGTTTTGATTATAAAAGCTCACTAAGTTTATTCACGTAATTTTTTATTTTTTTGCTTACTTCAAACTTGCACAAACAATGATAGCATTTTATTTTTTTATCATTAAAAGTAAATAGATTATTATATCAAATGGAATATTTTACCAATGATTTTATCTTATCAGGTTTAATCAATACAATAATCATAAAGACCTGAAGTGTTTTTAATTTTCAATGATAAAATCATTAATAGTGCAGTTTTGTTAACAAGCAGTAAATCAAAGTTTTCTATTTAACTTAATCCTCCTAACTTATAATTTACTTTTAAACTTGATTATTAATCGTTTTTTCAAATCATAATTCAACAGTATCTTCTCAATGATTTGTTGTTTTTTTTACTATGAAAATAGAGTTGTTGTTAATATGGTCTAGTAAGAATTTTTCCCATCTTTTTACAAGAGTTCTATATCATTCTTCATCAATTGATACTGATTGTATCTTGTCTTTGAATTGTTTTAGATCTTGAATTTTGAACTTGATTCAACCATTTCAATCTGCAAGTGTAAACTCATTGCTTTCAGGTTGATATTCTAATTTACCTGATGCAGATTTTAGTTTTGAAGAGCTTAATAATATTTTATCTGGAATTTTTTGTAAATCTGTAAGTGTGTGGGAAAGTACACTAGCAGTTTTTTCAATTTCTACTTTCAAAGATTCTATTCAATCAGCTTCAAATTTTATAGTTCAATCTATTTGAACTACTGCAATTATGTTATCAATTCATTCCCAAATAGTTCATATTTCATCTGAATTTCTTCATCTTTCTTCAATAAATAATGAATGATCAATTCCTACACCATCTAAGTATTCGTAAAATTCTTTTCTATTTTTGAAAACGTGTTTTGGATTGTATATTTTTTCCATAATAAGATTTATTCAATGTTTATTCATAATTATTCTTTTGATTCTAAATATATTGAATTATAATTAAAAATTATTTTTAGTCAAAAATTATTAAATAATTTATTTTTTGTATTTTTTTTTGATTATATTATTTTTGATTTTTTTTTGATGATTTTTTGGAGTATGCTTTTTGGGTAGTTTTATAAATTCTTTATTTTTGCTACTGGCGTGTGTATTTATTTTTACTGGAAATTCTTTAATTTTTTCATGAACATCTTCTAGTGGCAAGTATAGTTCTATAGACTTGCTTTTGATTATTTCTAATAACTTATCTGTAAATACTGGACTAGGATTTCATATACAATGAATTTTTTTGTTTTTGTTGTTTTTTCAATTAACATTAATTTCTATACATTTATAGCCAATTCATTCAAGCAATTCTTGTGGTAAAACAATTCTCTCATCAAAGTTTTCCATCAAATTAATTGCTATTCATTGAGTTATCTCATCTAATTTTTTATAAAATAATGGCAAAAATCTAACAGTTCCATTAGTAGGTTTGATTATTCATATTTTGGTTTTATCTCACAAATATATGCGATTTTTTTCTATTATAATTTCATTAGTATTTATTCACAATCAATTCAAATATATAAAAAATGATTCAGTATTTTTAAAAATACGGGATTTTCAATCTATTATATGTTCTATAATATTTGTAAGTTTATTTTCCATTTTGTTTTTGTAACAATATTACAAGAGTTTTTTTTCAAACACTTTAAATACTATCTTTTCTTAGGCGATCTATTGGTTTTGGAAGAAGCTTTTCATTTTGAGTTTTTACCAAATCAAGATTTTCTTCATTGTGGTTTTTCTCATCCTTCACCTCTATTTGATCTTGGTCTTGAGTTAGGTCTTGGTTTGGATTTTCTTGTTTCAAATTCGTAAGCAGGTGCTTTTACCACTTTAATTTCAGATTGTTCAATTATCATTGTGTGAGTAATTTCTATTTTTTCTAATAGTTTTTTTTCTTTGTTTGTCACGAACATTATTGCTTTTCCATAAGCTCAAGCTCTTGCAGTTCTACCTATTCTATGAATGTAACTATCAGCTTCCTTTGGCACATCATAATTGATAACCAATGCAACATTATCTAAATTCAGTCATCTTGCAGCAACATCAGTAGTTACTAAAATAGATATTTCACCATTCACAAATGCATCAGTTGTAGATGTTCTTTTTGATTGTTTCATATCTCCATTCAGTACTCATGCAGGATATCATTCTAATAGCAGATTATCATAAAGTTTATCTCAAGCAGATATTGTGTTAGTGAAAACTACAACTTTTTGATTTTTGTGTGATTTCAAAATACTTCTAAGAGTAGGATATTTATCATCAGCATTTAGATTTACATAAGTGTGATTAACTTTTTCTACTACTGGTGCAGTTCAAGATTTCAAAAACTCATATTTCCCCATATAATGAGTGAAAACTTTGCTCAAAGTATCATTTACTGTTGCACTAAAGCACATTGATTGAGTTAAACTCGGTAGGTTTCATCGTAGCTTTTTGATTGCTGGCATAAATCCCATGTCTAACAATCTATCTATCTCGTCAATCACCAAATATTTTATACTAGAGTAATCTATGTGTCATTGTTCTGCTAAATCTGCAAGTCTTCAAGGTGTTGAAATAATTACTCTAGGATTTCTTTTTAATTGAGTAACTTGATTTACTTGACTTACACCTCCAAATAAGGCACAAGCTGGTACTCTATAATATTTTGTAATCAAGAATATGTCGTCGTAAATTTGGTTTACTAGCTCTCTAGTCGGTGCTAAAATCAATACTTGAGGTCTTACTTCATTTGTGTCTACTTGATTCAATACTGGGATCAAATATGCTAAAGTTTTTCCTGTTCAAGTTTGCGATTGTCATACAATATTTGTTCACTCAAGAGCGATTGGCAGCACTTTTCATTGAATATGAGTGGTTTGTTTGAATCAGGCTTCTTCAATTCATCTCAAAAGTCATGCTTTTATTTTTAGTGTTGAGAATAACATATTTTTTCTATATTGCTAAAATTATTCTTTATTATAGGGAATTATTAATAGATTTCAATCTAGAATTTTTTAAATTTCATATTTGATTTTCTATTTTTTACATTAGGGGATGGGTTTTGTTTATTTTATATCAAAATTGCCATTTCAAGGTTTTTTATTTTATTTGTAATATTTATTACAAGAAAAATACTGACAAATTCAAGAATTTTTTTGAGTTCACTAGTATTATATATAGATTATTGATTTGGGTTTTTCTTGGAAAATGAAAACATAAAAAGTGCAGTTTTTAGTTGATCTTGATTTGCTATGCTGTAGAAAATCTATTGTATGTAGCCATAAGAATCATTTTTATGAGTAATTTTCTAATTATTAAATTTGTCTTTGATTTGTCAATTTTTTTCTCATTTTGTTTTTGTAAAAATAGCATACTTTTATTTTTTATACAAACTACTATGAGAAAATTTATAATTTTGATAATGTGATTCATTGTCATAGGACAAGCTTTTTTGACGACTATTGTTTATTGAATGGAAAAGCAAATGATATTGAAGCAATCTTCCATTAGTTTTCCTATGAAAAGCACAGAGTCATCCTTTTGATCAAGTATGCTTATGGGTTCCAGTAAGATTTCTGCAACAAGTCCTACTAAAATGACTTCTAATTCTTTATCTACTACTAGTGAAATAAATAATGTATCCAAATTCCAAATGCAGCAAGATTTGATTACGAATAGCACAAATTTGGAAAAGGATGTTTGAGTTCTAGATTCAAGTATTGTTTTAGATGAGTTGATAATTGACCAAAGTTTTAATAGTATTGATAGTTCAGAAATATATTTCAATACTTGAAATTTGTTTTGAACATTACCTAGAAATGAACAATTAGAATCATTATTTGTTTCGCAATCAATCCCTGGGTCTAGTATAGAAAATGATTATTTAAATCAATCAATAGAAATTATTGATGAAGAAAAATCTCTTTGACTCATTGATGAATTGAGTGTAAATGATTCACCAATTCTAGATTGAAATTATTACCATAATTTTATGGTAGGTCAATATTATGACTTTGCTCTAAAGTATGCGAACTTTTATTCATATTCAGTTTCGGCTAGTGGATATATATCTATTAGTACCACAACTACTAATTTGAAGATCAAATGATTGAAACCTTGAAAAGTGACTTTATATATAAAGCATTCAGATGTTTTATATCATCGTTTATACTTAACAATTGATAAAGAGCTTAATGCAAGTATTTCAAATACAAATATTCAAAGGTGAAATGATGCTATAGTTAGTGTTATTTCATGAAATGATGGTTATTCTTTGTTTTCAAGTAATACAAGTGTCGCAACAGTAAGTGGAAGTGGAACTAGTTGGAGAGTTTACTGAATTTGATTTGGTAGTTCAACTCTTACTATTAGAGATGGTCTTGGATATTCCAAGTCGATAGTAATTAATGTTTTGCCTAGAGATTTGAAGTTGTCAGTATATTCAATGAATATTTATCAGTGAGAATACTGATATTTCAATATTATAGATGGTAATTGAAATTATATTATTGCTAAAAATAATGGAAATATTAATGTTATGTTAAATTGAATTTCTACATCATATAAGGTCTTATGAGTCTGAGTTTGACAAACAATTGCAGAAATTAGAGATGGGCAATGAAAAAAAGCACAATTAATTGTAACAGTATCACCCAAAATTCAGCAATTACAATTAGATAAAACTAATATTAACATAGCAGTTTGACAAACCGACTACTTTAGAATTACTAGCGGAAATTGATCATATATACTAACTAGAAGTAATAATAATGTTTCTTATTCACAAAACTGATCTGACACTCATTATAGCGTTAGTTGAAATTATCCTTGAAGTTCAATAATTACAGTAGTTGATAGACATGATCAAAAAGCACAGATTTATGTAAATGTGATACAAAATGATTACGATTTGTCCTTAGATAAGTCTAGTATAGATATATTTCAGTGAAATAATGAATCATTTAGAATAGTTACTTGAAATTGAAACTATACTGTAACTACTAGCAATACTTCAATTGCAAATATTTATTGATACTGATCAAATTGGACAGTTCGTTGAATAAATCCTTGAACAGCTATAGTTACTGTTAAAGATTGAAAAGGAAAAGTGTCAAAAATTAACGTTTTAGTAAAAGCTAATCCTAAGGTAGCCATTTCCAATATAAAATATTCAAGAAATGTATACAATGATTGATTAGGTTGAGCTACTTTTGAAGTTGTTTGAGAGCATTTGCAAGCTTGAATTGATTATTATTTTAAAAGTAATGTTTGAACAAATATTTCTGACTCATTGGATACTATTTCAGATTGATTTATTATAAAATGAGGGTCAAATTATGATAAGCAAAGTTTGTCTATGAGTAAAGACTTTTGATCAATAGAAAATATTCAAATTTATTCAAGGAATTTTGATTTACAAAAAGATAATTTATATTCATTTATGTTGGATATGAATTGTTCAAATATGATTAATTGTCAATTATATTTTAAACCTTATGTAAAGGATCTTGCAGGCAATAAGTATTATGGAAGTAATGAATGGTTTTCAATTAGCAAAAACTGAAATCAATACTCTAAAATGATGCTCGATAATTCATTTGTACAAGATATAGTTGTATTAGATTGAGATTATAGTTTTGAGTCTTCAAAAACAATGTGATATTCTAATTCTAATTTAGAAGATGGATTGATATTGGATTCAGTGAATGATGATTTTGGTATAAATATATATCAAATATGAGAATCTGTCACCAACTTTGTAAGATCAAACAAATGAATTTACGATTGATCAGTAGATGCTTTGAATGACCAAATTCAAGATTTGAAATCTGCCTTAGATCCTCAAACATACAAAGATTTGGTAAAACAATTAAAAATGTTGGCGTTAGAGTTTTATGATAAATGATTTGATCAATTCAAATATCTGATCAACAATGTTAGTAGTTTATGAGCAGAGTTATTAGATTCTTTGACAGAATGATTTCATGCAGTACTTTCATTATCTGTATACGATAAACAATATTATTCTAGTTATTTTGGGACAGTAATGATGATCTCACAAATTACTTCCAAATTACCTATACCAAAACAAGTTTATAACAAGCTTTTGAATAAAATACACGAAGCAAGAACTAAATGGTTGAAAATAAAACTACTTAGTGTTTCTAAATTAACTTATGCATATACTAAATATTTTATTGATTTTGTAAGGAAAGTAGAAAAATTCTGATGAGATTATGTGAAAAAATTAGATGATTATATAATATTGATAGATTCAAAGTTTCAATGAGATGATTCTTATGAATTTATTCACAAATTATTAAATAACAGTGATGCAGCTATAAAAGATGCTCTTGATAATCAACAAGTTTGGATTATATTTTATAAGTTACAAGTTTGGAAAGAAAAACTGACCAAGCATGTATTTGAGGGAGATATATCATTGATTAAACCTTATAAGTTGAGTTGAGTCCATTTCAAAACTGCATTAAAGGAATATGATAAATGATTAGTTACTCATGGAGATGTGGTGAGATTTAATTGAGAAATAGTAAAGACTAACATTTATTGAGATGAATATTTCAATTACAATATAAGATCATATTCTCAAGAAAAATTTATTGAAGATTTTAATAATAATATGATACCTTGGGATAAAAAAGGTTGGGTTTTTAAAAGATGAATATCTACATTTTTCCCTGATACACGGACTGTAGAAAAAGTAAAAGCAGAAGTAGAATTAGCTTTTAAGAATTTGACTATGTGTTTAGATAAAAATACAAGAAGATTAGTAAAGTGTTGAAGAATGAGTGATTGAGTTTTTGTAAATTTTTATGAAAATGGTGATGACTTAGAAAA
The DNA here is from genome assembly GCA_036541305.1 of Candidatus Absconditabacteria bacterium. Taxonomy (GTDB): domain Bacteria; phylum Patescibacteriota; class Gracilibacteria; order Absconditabacterales; family Absconditicoccaceae; genus JAZHDC01. The sequence goes on along the minus strand of JAZHDC010000058.1, from coordinate 16,596 downwards.
TCTTTCAACAGCATTTCCAAATTTAAATCTTGAATTAGCACAATAATGATTGATTTAGTTAAATATGAAGTATTTTTATATAAGGATTATGACTTTGATTGAGAGTTTAATTGATATAAACTTTCCCTAACCCTAAATGAAGTTAGAGATATTGATAATTCTTATTGGAATAAAAATGAATGAATAATAACTATATTACCTTGAATAGCATACATTGATTTTTTTCTTGAATTTAAAGAAAGATTTGATAATATTAAGTATAATTATAAAGATTATTTTGAAGAATTTGATTGAAATTATATTCCTTTATATTATTTACCTGAAGAAAGAAGTAAATTTAATTATCTAGACGATAAATATTATGGTTATTTAATATGGGATGATTGAGAACATTTTGCAGCAGAGTTCTATAAGGATATAACTATAATGTTTACATATTCTGAATGATTTACTTGAAAGGTTCTAAAGTACAAGACTTTACAAATTAAAGAATTTATAGATTTAGAATACAGAGTATGGAATTGTCGAAAAATAGATAGATTTAAACAATTACTAATAGCTGAATTTGAGAGTGAAAAGGAAAAATCTTCAGATCCAGAAAAGTTTCAATTACAAGAAGATAAAATATTGCCAATTATCGAAAGGTGGGAGAATTTAATGAGTGAAAATTGATGAGACGAAGAAATTGTAGCAAATATATTTAAGCAACATTTAGATTCAAATAATGCTAAATTAATCTAAGAAATTATTATTGGGAAAACTGATAACGAAGCAATCAATTAAAATTTGAAATTATTATTATTAATTTTTGACGATTATACTTTGATTGCTTTAGTTTATCTTCAATGAAGAATTCTTTTTAGATTTCTAAATTCAAATTTAGTTGAAATTATTTTAAAAACAATTAATAATTACGTACAGTAGTATATTATTAAAAAATATGAACAAGTTAATAAGAAATAAAGTTCACTACAAAGTATTCTGTTGAGATAGTATAAGAGAAATTATTTGTTCTACTAAACAAGCACTTTTTATGTTGAACGATTTACACTTGCAACCAGTGAGTAAGAAAAAATATTTTGAAAGATTGAAGGATGATTCATTCTTTTTAGATTTACTAATTAAACATTTGTATTGATTAGAGAGTAAATGAGATTTGAAGATATGAGATATGGATGATTTTTTGTCTATAGTAGATAAGTATGAGTTATTTGAAATTGTTGATGCAAATGATAATCCATTGTATTATGATAATTGATTACCAGTATTAGAGTTTAGGAAAAATTGTCATGGATTTGGTGAATATAATTGGGAGTACAATAATTTTCACAGATCAACTTTATTTTTGGTTTTGAATGATAAGGATGAAATATTAATGTCTCAAAGATCATCAAGGAAAGACACTTATCCAGAGTATCGAGAATTTTGATGATGACATAACTCATTAGGGGATGATTATGAACAAACATTGAAAAAAGAAATAAAAGAAGAATTATGATTGAATGTTTCACAATATACATTCAATGAAATATGAAAGTACCGCTTAGTACAGACAGATAAGAAAAATTGACAAAGTCAAATAATGAAGATTTTTAAAGTAAAACTATGTCCAAAAGCAAAAATAATTCCTGAAAAGAAAGAAATTTCTGATTATAAGTTTTATCCAGTATTTGATCTAGTGAAGTTATTAATAGATGATAATTTCAAAATAGTGCATCATCAAAGATTATTACTTATAAATTATCTAATATCATTAGGAGTTGTTTTTGATGAAATCATAATTCAAAAAAATTTTTCCACAAAAAACATGGAGTTGGAAAAAATAGATTAGAGCATTTAAGGTTGTAAAGTATTTAAATATAAGAATTCTTTTCAATATTTTTTTTAATTGTCTTTAGTGTTATCTATTATTTAAATAAATTTGAATTTATCATAAGTTACTTTTAGAGTTTATATAGATTTATTATTCTACTTTCTTTTATTAATTTCTTTTCAAATCAAAAATCAAAAAGATTTCATTTAACTAATTTATTAATTTCTTTATTGTATTTCTTTTTTGACTATTTATTAGATTATATGAAAAATCAACAAAAATCACTTGAAAAATGTTTCAAAATTCTTAATATACTTATCACTGGTTTTGAGCAAACACAATATTGGGGTGTCGCCAAGCTGGTAAGGCATCGGCCTTTGAAGCCGACATTCTTAGGTTCGAATCCTAACACCCCAGATTTTTTCAATAATATATTCAAAACAATATCTGCTAAGTCAGATTTTTTTTGTATTTCAAAAATTAACATTGCTTTAATTATAATAGTTAAATGATAAACAATTTTTTATTCAATTGCTTATTAATACATAGTTTTAATACATTTCAATTTCTATTTAAGTTTTCAATAGCAGTATTATAATTGTTGATTTTCAATATAAAAATATATCTTTGCCTTTTCAATGTCTAAATTGAGAAAAAGATAAATCTTAAATAGCATTTCCAAGCACAACCACTAATAAGAGCATTTGCTGATTTTGTGAACTAAATCAAACATTTTCCTATATAATAGGGAATCCAATTATTAAATTTTGATTACTATTTGATTGACATTTAAGTAAATGTTATTATAAGTAACATTGCAAACTTAAAAAATCCTGGGAGGGGTTATGGTAAAAATCGCGAGTTTTGTATTGGTTATTCTGGCGTTTATGGCTGGTTTTGCAAATGGAGAAAGTTATAGTTATGTTGGATCTCAAGCTTGTAAGGATTGTCATGAACAAGAGTATGAAAAGTTTATGAAATATTCGAAAAAAGCAAAGTCTGACAAATCTGTAAAGATTATGGCAAGTAAGTTAACTAATGATGAACTGAAAGGCTGTTATGAGTGTCACACAACAGGATATGGAAAGCCTGGTGGATTTGTCTCTTATGAGAAGACTCCTGATCTTGGAATAGCAGGCTGTGAAGTCTGTCATGGACCAGGTTCTGAGCATGTGGATTCAGGTGGTGATTCTTCCTTTATCAAAGTAAAGATGGATGAAGCTGATTGTGTAACATGTCACAATGATGAAAGAGTTTCTACATTTGATTTCAAACCACTTGTATACAGCGGGGCTCATTAGGAGGGGTTATGTTCGAAAGAATAAAAGCTTCAATAACTTGGAAAATTTCAATTGCAGTGATAATGCTGTGTTTGATTATATTTTCCTTACAACTTGCATTCAATACTTTTGCTACAAAAGATTTGTCTCAATCTCAAACTAGTCAGTCTAGTGAGATTACTTCAGGTCTTATAGCTATGGCTATTGAAAAACCTATGAGTATTGGAGATGACAAAGGTACTAGTGAAGTTTTTGCTAATTTTGCTCAAAAGTTCACTGATACTAAAGTTTATTTAGTTGACTTTAAGGGAGATATTACCTATTCCACTGATAAGCTTATTCGTAAGTCGATAACCAGTGTCTATCAAGAAGAAAGTTTTGCGAATACAGTAAATGATAGTTTGAAAGCTGATATTGATGATAGTCAAGTATACGAATTAAATGGCGTACTTTATTATGCCAAAGTCAAAACTATCAAAAATGAGCCTTCTTGTTATCATTGTCACGGTTCAAGTAACAAGTATTTGGGAAGTATGATTGTATTGTCCGATATTTCATCAATTACTGATGCTTTGAATGTGACTTTTTTCGAGAACATTGGTATCAGTATTGGAGCCATTGTTATCTTGGTTTCACTTTTGATCTTTGTTGTTCGTAAGCTCATTATCAAAAGAGTACTTATTCTTGCCAACAAAACTCAGCAAGTAATAGGTGGGGATTTGGATGTAAAATTTGAATGTAGTGGAAATGATAGTCTTGATTTGCTTTCAATGAATATGGGAGAAATGGTTGGTACTATCAAGACCAAGATTGGTTCTTTGCAACATATGATTACTGGTGCCAAGTCATTCTCATCTCAACTTGTTGACTCTTCTGAGCAACTGACTAAGGAAATTGCAGCAACTACAAAGCGGGCTAGTCACCAAGGCAGTTTGGCTAATGAATGTGCTGCTGCAATGGAAGAGATGAATACCACAGTTCGTGATATTGCAATGAACTCTCGCTATTCAGCAGAAAATGCACAAGGTGTTATGCAGAGCTCATCACAAGCAAAGGATGTTGTGAAAGGATTAGTTGACTCTACTAAAGAGATTAATAATGTTGCTCAGCTTTTGTCAACTAATATGAATGATTTAGCTATCAGCTCTGAAGCTATTGGCAAAATTGTTGGAGCGATGAAGTCAGTTGCAGAGCAGACAAACTTACTTGCTTTGAATGCCACAATTGAAGCAGCTCGTGCAGGATCAGCAGGTAAGGGATTTGCTGTGGTTGCTCAGGAAGTGAAGGATTTGTCTATTCAATCAAGACAGGCGGCGGAAGAAGTTTCCAAAACAGTTGCACAAGAACAAGAAATTGTTCGCAAATCAGTAGAAATAGCTTCCCAGATTCTGACTCAAATTGATACGAACAATAAATTCACTGAGCAAGTTGATGATTCTTTGAGTTCTATCAGTGAACAGGCCTCAAATACTAGTGAACAAGCTATGTCAATTGCTTCTGCAGTAGAACAGCAATCGGCAGCTTCTAGCGAAATTACCAAGATCGTGGCCCAGGTCGCTCAGATTTCCACTGAAACAGCTAATTCTATGAATTTAGCTTCTATCGGGATTTCCCAAGTTTCAGGTGTTTCTAGCGATTTGCAGGATTTGATTAGGAAGGTTTAATTATTAGAGGGAGGTTTTCTCCCTCTTTTTTCTTCCAAAAAAAACTATTTATTGATTATTTATTTAGTTTAGCAATAGTCTTTGTTTGTTTTCTTTATTCCAAAACTGCACAAATTTTGTTTATTATTTTGAAGATTTTTTATTTGATATTCAGAATTTATTTTGTATAATTTTAATATTATTTCAATTTATAAAAATACAAATATGGCAAAATCTATAAAAAAATTCTTGAAAAGTTTTACTTATAATTTTTATTAAGTATTATTTTACATATTAGTTTTCCCTTGAATTTTCTTACAAGTTTCTTACAGTATTAGAGTATATATATTTATATTTACTATTAATTGATATTGATGAAAGTATTGATTATTGAAGACAATAAGCCTTTAGCAAATAATATTGCTGAATTTTTGGAGTTCCATGGAATGGTGGTTTCAGTAGAAAATAATTGAATCGACTGATATAATACTACAATTAATCATTATTATGATGTTATTGTACTAGATATTATGCTTCCTTGAATGGACTGAATGGAAATATGTAAAAAGCTAAGAATTTTGGAAAATCCTGTTCCAGTTTTGATGTTAACATCTATGAGTAGTAAGCAAGATATTGTAAAATGATTAGATTGTTGAGCTGATGATTATTTGAGCAAACCCTTTGATAATGATGAACTTTTGGCTCGTATCAAAGCACTTTACAGAAGAACTTTTACAAATAAAAATAGTATTATTTATATATGAGATATTGAAATTGATTTGAATAAAAGAACTGTATTCAAATGAAAAAAAGAAATAAAAATGTCATCCTTAGAATTTAATTTACTTTCATATTTGGCTCAAAATAGGGGAGAGCCTGTAGACAGAAGACAGCTTTTGGAAAAGGTCTGGTGAGAGTTTGATGCATACATGTTTAGTAGAACTGTAGATGTATACATAGGATATCTTCGTAAAAAGTTGTGAAAAAAATTAATCCAAACACAAAAATGATTTTGATATGTAATTCTTTAAATAATGAAATACCAACCACAGTTGAATAATCTAAGAAATAAATTTGCATTTGTGTTTACTTTTATAATTTTTTGTATTATACTAATTGTACAGATTGTATATTCATGACTTAGAGTCTATATGTGAGTAAAGCAGCAAACTTGAGCTATGATTCAGCAAAGAGATCTTATGAACACAGCAATTATAACATGAAGATGAACTTGACGAATGTGATGATTAGGTGGTATGAATCATTCTTTTGAGTTTAGAAGAAAGGATTTTATGTGAATGCCTCGTACAAATATGTTGTTGGTAAGAGGTAATGATATACAAAGTTACATTGTAGATAATATATCAGTAGAAGATATGCAACATCTTATTCAAAATCCTCAAATATGAACCTATGTCGATTTTATTACTCCATGAAGTAAAATATACAAAACAACTATCAACAATAATGAGTATATTTATACAGTTACTCGTTGAGATTCTAAAAATTGAAAGTTTGTTTTTGTAATTGTAGATAAATTAAAGCTTACCCTTAGTGATTTGTTATTAGAAAATATATACTTTTTGCTAATAGTTTTGATGTTTTCCTTTGTAATTTATCAAATGTGAAAATATTTTGTGTGACTTAATCTAAGACCTGTAAAAGAAAAACTGGAAGATATGGAAGATTTTGTTCATAATGCTTGACATGAATTGAAGACACCCTTGGCAGTTATGAGTTCCGGTTTACAATTATCAAAGCTTACTAAAAATTTTGAACCAAAAGTTGATGAGTCATTGAGTCAAATCAAGTATATGGAATGATTGATTAGTTCTTTAATTGATTTGTCTGAAGTTGATAGTATCACAGAAAGAGAACAGATAGATGTAAATCAAGAAATATCTAATATTTATAATTCTTTAAAATCTAAGGCAATTGAGAAAAATATTTCAATCCAAATTTCCAACTCATCACCTTGTAAGATTAACGCTAATTTATGACATTTTAATGTTATGATTTCTAATATAATCAACAATTCTATTAAGTATACGAATGATTGATGACAAATTAATATTGAAGTCAATAAGAGTTATGTAAAAATTACTGATAATTGAGTTTGAATATCTAAAGATAATCTTGAAAATGTTTTCAAAAGATTCTTCAAAGAGGATAATTCAAGATGATCTGATTGATACGGAATTTGATTGTCTTTAGTGAAAAAGATTTCAAATATATACGCTTGGAATGTAAGTATACAGTCAGAGAAATGACAGTGAACCACTGTACGAGTGAGGTTTTAGTTTACATCTTTATTAGAAAGTTTCTTACATATTTCTTACAGATATTTGTTATATTAGGTTATGTTTATTTACTATCAAATAGAGATTGAGTAAATAATATATTGAAAAATCTATTCTTCCTAACTTTTATTAAGTTAGGTTTACTCTCCTAGTTAACTATCTCAAATATTAGCCGACATCATGTCGGTTTCTTTTTTTAAAATGAATTACTTATAATTTGATATTAGAATTAATTTCCTATTGAATTTGAAATGATATTATATAAAATTAATAATAATAGTATTAATAATAACTTTATGTATTTTATAGTTTAAATTATAAATAATTTATAATGATTAATTTCAAAAAGTATAAATATGGATTTACCTTAGTGGAATTAGTCATTGCTGTAGCGATTATTTTGGTTTTGGTTACAGTTGCATTTTTGACCTTGTCTAAATGGATTTGAAACTCCAGAGATTCTAGAAGAATTTGAGATATTGCTACTTTGGAAAAGTCTCTTGAGTTAGGTTTTACTACAAACCCTTCATGAATGTTTCCTTTGCCTGATAATTCAATACAGGTAGTTAGTGAATTAGATGGTAAATTATGGATTCAATGATATTTTGGTGATTGAGTTAAATCAGACCTTGATAATATTGATAAAATTCCTGTTGACCCAAGTGGTAGTAAGTATGAATATAGTGTAACTTCCAATCGTCAACAATATCAAGTAATGGCTATGTTAGAGAATTGAGATAAAGTTGCGACCATAGTAAATAATACATATTGAGCAAAAGGATGAAAATCATATATAAAATGATTTTACGAAGGATATTTGATAATAAAAAATCCAAATCAAACATATACATTAATATCTAGCCCAACATTATTTGTAAAAAATGATATAATAAGACAATCATTAGATTCTTGAGTTTACAAATCAAAATTAATTGATGAAATCGTGGATAATAACAAGCCTATAAAAGAAAGCGCTACAGTCTTGACTTGAGACATAACTAGTTTTTTCAATAGAGAAGAAGACACTCAAACTATGCAGATGATAGAAGATAATTTTCCTTGACTATTGCAAGATTGATTATTAAATGATTTGATAATTTCAGCATGATGAAATGTTTCTACTTTAGTCGTGAAATCATCTTGTATAAGTTGAGAATACCTTTGATTTCAATTTGGTCGTTTGAAAAACTTAGAATATTCTATTGTGACAAAAAATACTGATATCCCAAATTGAATTATTCAAGAGAGTGTAAAGGGTACTTGCAATAATTGAAATTATGTTTATTCATCAGTTCAATCAGAAAAAATATGTTTTGATACTCATGTTTTGTATAACGATAATTGTGTTTTGGATATTTGTGATTGAGATGTGCCACTTCATTGAGAGCAAAATTGAACACAAAAAGTTTGAAATATTCGAGATTATGATTTGAATCCTTGAATATGTAAATACAAATGTGTAGATTGATTTCACTTAGAAAACTGAATTTGTGTAGATGACATCAAAATAGCAGATTGCTGATGAATACAAGTAGATAATTCTATTAACAATTCTAGTGGTAGTGTTACTTACAATAAAATTTGGAATTGAACTTATTATGACCCTATGTATTTGGACTGGGATTATAGTTTGGAACCTTGAGAATGCAAGTTCATATGTAATACTGAGAACATCAACTTGTGAGAAAGATATTATTGGGATTGAAATAGCTGTGAATTACTTTGATCACCAATTGTAAATCTTATTTCAAATACTGATTCTCAAATTTCCATAAACTGGGATGATGTTCCAAATGCAGATTCCTATGCTGTAAAAAATTGATTGTGAAATCGGAATGTTATAGGTAGTCTTACTTGATATATTTTTGAATGATTAACTCCTTGAAGTTCTAATGATATAAAAGTTATAGCTATAAAAAACTATAATTGAATTACAATTCATTCTAATTTTGATTGACAACTTCAAGTAACCACAGATTGTTCATCTTGATTTCATTTTGAATGAGAACAATGTGTAACTAATAATTGTAGCTCAACAACAAAATCTATTTGAACTAATCAATATGTATTACCTTCTTTCAATGACGGAAATATATTTACTTGAAGTTCTCAACCAGTTTCTATAGATAATTGAACAATAATTTATAGCCAAATATTTCAATGTAATCTTTGAATAGTTGTTGAGGTTTGATTGCAATCATATCAAAATCCAATTTGTAATAGCTGATACAGTCCTTCATTGGATAGTTGTATAATGAATACTTATTCAATAAGTGGAAATTTTGGTAGTAATGGATCTTGAGCATTAGTATCTATTTGTTGATTTGAAACAGTTACTGATAGTAGCTGAATATTTGCAATTAGTTCAATACCAGAATGAACATTATGTAATAATGCTTCAGTTACTAAAGAAAACTATTCTTGTACAGTATCTACTAACTGACCTAGTAGTATTGTTTCTAACATTACAAACGTTAGTTGAAGTTGTGATTTTGCAAGAATCTGGACTTGAGATGCAATAAGTTGATTTGTATTTAGTGAAGGATGAGTTATAAAATACCCTAAAAGTTGTAATGATTTACTTATAAGTAATTCTCCTAATTTCAAAATTTGATCTACTTCTCCTTGGAATTGAAATCTATTTGAAGATTGAGTTTATTATATAAAACCTGATTCAAGTAATGAATATAGGGTATATTGTTTAATGACTATAGATTCTTGATGATGGACGGTAATTGCTAACAATAATAATTCTGATACTGAACCTTCTTGATGCTATGCTAAAATCGCTTCCACTAGTAATTTAATTTGTTGAGACTGATATAGTTTAAATCAAGATTTTGCTATAAAAGCTTGGTGATTAGATTTTACAGATTTGGTTTGGGCAACTTATATTACTGATTTATCAAATGTTACTGCTTATACTTATTGATCAATTTCTAGTTGATATACTATACCTAACAGTATGTTATTTAATGTTTGATTTACGACGAATAACAAAACAATGCCTGAACGAAGCTCTTTAAATAAAATTATATGCAATAGTTCATATCCAATGATAAGTGTTGGAAATACAAATTCATTATGATACTCTTATTGAACTTGATTAGTTACAGTTATAAGTTGAAAAACTAATATTGCATGATATAATTTTTCATTTACAGATGCTTCTACAAAGCTTCTTTGATTTGATGATTTTCAAGATTGAAATTGATGTTCTGATAAATGGACACCAAAATCAGTTGCTGGTAATTCTTCATTAATTATGATTAGATAATCCTATTATTTTTAATAAAACTAATTATTTTTTTCAAATTTTTTTCTGTGGTTTTCTTGAGCAATAATATTTCTTTTATTTTCAATAAGCTTCTCAATTTCTTCCTGAGATAATGGAGTCTTGTCTACACTATTTGTATACCATTCATTTAGTATTTCTACTGCAATATTAATTTCTTTTGGATCTACAATTATTACTGAATCATAAATATTTTTTTCGCGGAATAAAATATTATTATTTCTGTCTTTGTAAAATGGTTTATCTACAAACAAATCTTCAGGTTGTAATTGTTTATTGTTGAAGCAAAATATATCCATAGTTGCCCTTATTCTTCAAACAGTAGACTTATCTACAATTTTGTTTATTTCTTCTAAGAATTCATTAATCTCTTTGTTGTCTTGTCAACTTCATTGAGATAATTTTCATATTAAAATTCACAACTCAATTTTTCTTTTAGTTTTTATGCTTTCATTGTTTAATGCACGAATCTCTTTAAGTTCTTGTTTTACTACATCTACTATCAATTCTAGAGTTTTGTTTTCGATTTTATTTAAGTTTCATTCTAATAGCGGTTTTCGAGTAGCTAAAAAGTCATTGTTAAACTCTTCTAAATTTTTGTTTTCAGTCATTTTTATTTTGTTATAATATATAATAGTTATTATTTTACATAAATAATACTGATTTGTCAAATATTAGTTATTGGTGTTGATTTTTTTTGTTTCTTTTATATAAGAGTTATATTTATTTATAATGAATTTTTTATGGGTGTAATACTTTGTAGTAGTTGTCTTATTTGAGTGAATGCAAGATATAATTGTACAAATTCTAAAATTAACAATATTGTTGACATTTTTAAATGACACATCCTATATGCAATTTGCCCAGAACAATTATGAGGTTTACCGACTCCAAGACCACGTATAGAAGTTTGTAATTGATTAGCTGTTGATAAAGATTGGAATAATTACTCTGATCAATTATTGAAATGAGCTGATGAAGTATTGAATTTAGCAAAAGCCCTTTGAATTAAAGTTGCTTTGATGAATGATTGAACAACTTCATGTTGAATCAAACAAAGACCAGATTGAAAATTCAATTGAAATTTAGTTTATTGATCTGGATATACTCCTCATATTTTACAAAGAAATTGAATAAAAGTCTTTTCACAATATGAATTACCAATAATATTAAAATATTTGAATTATATTAATTAGAATGTAAATATTTATTATTTAATTTAAAAATTTAGTATATAATTTTCTATAGTTTTTATTGTTTTTTAAAAATATTTCTATATTATTATCTATATTAGACCATATGGTTTTTTATATACAAATCTTTTTGAAATGGAATTAGCAAAAAAAAACTCAATATTAATCGCAGAAGATGATTTTGAATTGTCTGAAATCTATATTTACGAGTTTAAAAAATATTGATTTGAAGTTTATCATGCAAAGAACTGAAACGAAGTAGTAAAGCTTGTTGATGAAGTCATTCCTGATATAGTTCTGCTAGACCTTATGATGCCTTTCTTAGATTGATTTGAAACGCTGTCTATTATAAAAACCAAACTTCCTGAAACAAGTAAAATAATTATGTTTTCAAGTTTGGGTACTATTGAAAACATGATAGAAGCAAGAGCTTTATGAGTCCATGATTTTATAATAAAGACTTCAGTAACCCCAAGACAATTGGTGGAAAAGGTAAGTTCATATCTAAATAATTAAATAACAATGTGAACAAAAGAGAGATTATTGCAAGTATGATACGATTTGATGCAAAAAAATTGATTTATAGATACAAGTGTAAATCAAATTTTGGAAAGATCAAAAATTCCAAAGTGAAGCTTTTATCATCATTTCAAAAATAAGCTTGATTTTATAAATGCTATTTTAGATAAGCACTTGTCTTATTTGGAATGAGAGTATCAATTGATTTTAAATGACAAAAAACTAAATAATAAAGAAAAACTAAAAAAAATATTTGAATTTAATATTAAATTTTATTTAGCAGATAAAAATGGTTCTCCATTTCAGTCTTTGTTAGAAGAAATAGCTGAAACTGATGAAAAATGTCGTGAAAAAATTCTTGAGCATATAAAATATTTTAAGTATTTAATAGAAAATTTAATCGATAAAATGAAATCAAGCTGAGAAATTCAGATAGAAGAAGACAGTAAAAATATTACAGAGTGGATTATTAATTCACGATATTGAGCAATGGCAAATATGAAGTTAAAGAAAAGTTATTCAAGTATGGCTTCATTCTTTCAGTTTGTATTTTACTACATACTAAAATAACTCAAGATAAAAAACAAAATAAAAAGAACATCCCTAGTAAGTTTTTATTCTTAGATAAAGCTTGTTCCAATCTGTTAGCCCCTATAAGCTTTATAAAAATGAATTAACTTATAAGTAATGGAATTCTATGTTAAGTTAATTATAATATAATAGAAATTTAATTGAGAAAATAAATATGTGAAGCAAACTAAAAGATATAATTGATATACAATTAGATAAGAATGAGTATGTTTATTCATTAGATAGTGATGTTAAACTTGAGATAAGTTTGAACATGAATTGAGAAGAGAATCACCTAGATAGAATTATTATCAATCATTGATATCAATTTTTTGTAAATATGTTAGAAACAGATAGATCAGAAAAAAGAATAGTTGTTTTTGATGCTGAAAGTTGACAAGGTAGTATTTCTAGTGATTATTCTCTAACAGTGCCTATAACTATTGGTAATTGCTCTTTTGTGGATAAAATTAGTTGAAATAGTTTTTGATGATATTATTATTTTGAAGTAATATTGTTTCACAACTTATTTAGTAAGCCGATAACCAAAAAAGTTAAAATAAATATATCTTATTCCCAAAATCAATCAAACATTTTTTATTATGATGAAAATTTAGACTCTGATAAGAGCACTGATATAAAGCAATTTTTGAATAAGTGGACCGAGGAAGTGGGTGATAGGGATGATTTTGTTTGGATATGGAGATTTAAGTACCCTGTTTTGGTAGATAAACAATGATGAGAAAATAGTATAAAAAAATTCTTTGGTGATTTTGTTTCTCAAGATAATTATGATAAGATGAGAAAAAAATCTTTTTCATATAAATTCTTTGAGAATTATATAAATAGTCCTGTAAGGAAGGTGATTTCTAGATATGCTTTGTTGATAATATTGATTTCCCTGTTGGTATTAGTTGCATTTTATATTTATCACAAGTATCATGTATTATCATTAGATGTAATTATGATATTGTCTATTATACCAATTATGACTATTATTACTGCAGTAATTAGTTATTATCTAGCACCTAAAATTTCTTGATTTGTATTCAACAAAATTAGTTGAATGTTTTATAATATTAGTTTGTCAAGTAAGGATAAAATATGTAATATGATCAATTCTTGAAATATAAATCTCAAAGATATGTTTGAAAAATTCGAAATTCATGAAGATAAAAACAACAAAATTATGATTTGAATCTTTTTGAATGTATATTTTTCAACTAAATGAAAGTCATTAATATGAAATAATCTGTTTGAGAAAAAAATCGTCTCTTACAAATTATTTGCTTGAGAGTGAGACAATCAAATAAATTTTGACAATATACAAAGAATAATTAGTGATGAAGAACTTAAGAAATATTTGATAAAACCAATTTATTTATGAAAATCTAAGGTTTACTATGAGATAGAGTTTAAATGTTTTTGTTTAACTATGCCAGATTTTGAAAAAAGCATTATTTTAGAATAAAAAATTAATTTATATCTTGCTTTATAAGCACTTTTCTTTATAAATCGTTTAAATTATATATTTGACTATTATTTATGAACAACAACTATGATTATGAATTAGAAAAAGAGTTTGCTCTACAAATAGAATCTATATATGATAAGTATAAATATTCTAATAATTATCATTTTTATGAAGAATTATGAGATGTTGTACATAATTTTCCTATTCATGTACTTACTGACTTTGATAACACTTTTGCTATTAGTACTGAATACAAGCTTTTCCGAGTAAGTATAGTAAATGCTTTCAAGAACAATTCAATATTTGGATGATTAAAAGATATTTGTTGTTTGATGAGTCTTTATCTAAAATACAAATTTGGTAAGAAAAATTTAGATTTGATACTTAAAAGTTTGTTCGTAAATGATATATCTCCAGAAATCATAAATAATATTATCAAGAATACTACATTTAAGAAAAAGTGATTTGATCAGCTGATAAAGCTAAAAAAACAAAAATGAATTGATGTGCTGAATATTGTAGTTTTGACTAGGAATTCAATTGATTTGGTAAAAGATTGGATAAATAACAACAAAGTAGTTTTGAGAAATAGTTGATTGCAGTTAGTATGAGTTTTGTGAAATAAAATAGTTTTTTTGGAAGATTCAAAATCTACAGTTATCCTAAATCCTATCATAGATACACACACCAAGCCTAAAATATTTCCACAAACAAATAACTTTTGAGATAAGATTATTTGGATGTCTGACAAAGATGAGCAAGCCCAAACCAAAAATAATCCAAGTGTTGAAAGTTATTTCGTATAATTTTATAAATTATTATAATACATGTATTCTTTTTCTCAAATTCAAATGTTCTCACAATGTCCTTTGAAGTATCGCTATAAGTACATTGATAAAATCCAGACTCAAGAATTTCAACAAACTGCAAATCTGTTATTGTGAAAGGCAGTTCACGCTGCGTTGGAAAAGTTTTACATTGAATATAATAATTTCAACGAAGTTACTAATAGTCAATTAATTGATTATTTCAACAATTATTGGAATGAAAATTTTGATGAAAAGGTTCTTTATGATGGTAATATAGATAATTTTACTAATAGATGAAGACAATACCTTAGTGAATACTATGAAAAATATTCACCTGATGGCAAGATTAGAATAATCAGTACTGAAGAAAATATTATTTTCAATCTTACTCCAAACATCAAATTTCAATGATTTATAGATAGGTTGGACAAAGACGACGATACGTTTATTATCAATGATTACAAAACTAATCAAACGCTTCCTACTCAAGACAAAGATACTTATATTGAACAACTTACTTTGTATTGATTGTGACTTCAGCAGAAATATTGAAAGTATTTCAATAAAATAAAAGCAAGATTGTACTATCTTCATTTTTGAATTTTAGATGAATGGGAGATTACTGATGACACTTTGCAACCAGTTATCAATAAATATATAGATTTAGTTACTCAAATTGAAAATAGTCTATTTAAATTTAGAATGTGAAATGATAAACTTGCTTTTATGCCACAAGAATCAGGTTTGTGTAGATTTTGTGATTTCCAGTCAATTTGTCCATTGTTTGTTCATCAGTCATATGATGAAGAAATTGTTCTAGGTGAAAGCACAATTCGTGAAATTGTAGATGAGTATGCACAAATTTCCAATGACATTTCTCAATTAACTAAGAAAAAAGAAGCTCTTAAGGACATACTTATATCTTATCTAAAAGATAAAGATATTTTGAAACTTTATGGAAACAAATCAGCTCTATCTTACAGTTTACAAACTTATTATAAACTACTTGATAAAGAAAAGTTGTATTTGAAATTTCAAGAAAAGGGTTTATTGGACACGGTTTTGGAACTTGACAGATTCAAGATAGATAAACTTTTCAAAGAAGGTGAGATTTCACTGGGGGAATTTGGTGGACTAATTGAAAAATCAGAGTCAATCACATTTAGAACTAGTAAAAAGTAGTTGTTTTACAATACTAATTAATTTCATAAAATGTTTAATTTTAAGAATCTAATGAATTTTAAAACCAAATGACATTTATTAATAAAATTTAATATTATTCTTACAATATTAATATTATTGCTTAGTTTTGCTAAAATTCATTTTATTTTCATAATACTTTCATTGATATTGTTGTATATTAGTACTGCTTATGTTTTTAATGTTTTTAATGATTTTAGGATAAGTACGTTTTATTTATGATTTACTTTATCATTGAGTATACTTTCTTTAACGAATTATAATAATTTATTTATATTTTATACCCTTTCATTGATTACAGTTAATTTTTTATTATTAAAAGAATACTTGTTGTTATATCATTTATTAATATTTAATTACAAAAATAAATTCAAATCAATTATAGATATATTAGTTTCAGTCATATCTAGTTCTTATATTATTTTATTAAATTTATATATCGCTATCTTTTATCGTTACTCATGCCAGCATAATCACTTCTCATTAGTCCAGCGAACCTT
>JAZHDC010000057.1:0-5756 GCA_036541305.1 Candidatus Absconditabacteria bacterium | reverse complement strand
CAGATCAAATATGCAATTATATTCCAGATAATACAAAAGTTATATTTGATTGAACACTTGGACATTGATGACATGCTGAGGTTATATTAGAATATTATTTATCGAAAGATAAACGCATGTATGACGACTTAACCATCATCTGAGTAGACAGAGATGAAAAGATTCTCGAAAAAGCAAAAACCAATCTTAACAAATACAAAAATAAAATTTTTTATGCAAACAACTCTTATGCTGAAATTGAAGAAATATTACAAAAAACAAATATATGAAAAGTAGACTTTTTCTTCTTGGATATATGAGTGAATATGGAACATTTCAAAGATGGTAATCGTGGATTCTCAATAAAAGAAAGAGGTCCATTGGATATGAGATTTGATGTAAGACAACAAAAAACAGCAGAATCAGTGATAAATTGATACTCTGAAAAAGATTTAAGTAAAATATTTGAGCTCTATTGAGACTTTAACAAAAAAACAAGTGATTATATTGCTCAATGAATTATACAAGAAAGGAAAAAAGAAAAAATAGACACTACTGAGAAATTGATGAAACTTCTGGATAAATTACACTTGGGAATTAAGAAAGTTACTGTAATATTCCAATGTATAAGGATAGAAGTAAATGATGAACTAAAACTACTGCAATTGTTCTTGCAAAACTTCACAAAATATATATCATTGAAAGGTAGATGTGCAATAATCTCCTACCATAGCATTGAAGATAGGATTGTAAAGTTAGCATTTAAAGAACTAGAAAGTAGCGGGAAATGGAAGACATTGACCAAACATGTTATAAAACCAACTTATCTAGAAGTTCAAAAAAATAGAGCCGCTAGAAGTGCTAAGCTAAGAATTATTGAAAATTTATAGAAAATTAACAAAAACATTCCTATGAAAAAAATCATTCTATTAGAGAGTCTATCCAAAAAATATATAAATATTCAAAATAAAGTAAGGAAAAATAACAAAATTATTGACTGACTAAAAATGACATCAATTCTTTTGGTACTAGTCTTTTCAGTTTGAATATATTGATATCTAGTAAATGTAAGCTCTACAAAAGGATATTTCCTTAGACAAGAAATGAAAAAACTAGAAGACATCAAATTCAATAATAGTATTACACAATTGGAAGTTCTAGGAATGGAAAGACAACTATGGGATTCAATTCAATCAGAAAAAATATTACAACAAAAAAAGATAACAATAAACAGTAGAACTTTATATGTTCAAATACACTCAGAAACAAACAAACTTGCTAAAAAATAATAACAACTCCGATTACATACAAAAATCAAAACTACACCAAATGGTGTTTTTTTGTTTGGGAAAATAATAATAAAACCAATAATCAGTAACCAGTACTTAGGAGTAATTGCTGCGCAATTAGGAGATAGCGATAGTAAATTGTAAATTGTAGCAACAATCCACCACAATATCCCATCGCTATTTCCAATATCCTAGATTGCAATTCATAACAATATTAAATCAACCGCAATCTTTGGGAAGGAAAAAAGGAAGGGTTCAATAATCCACAACAATCTCCAATCGCTATTTGCTATACTGGATTTGGATTAGGATGACGATTAGGATTTGGGATAAAAATAATTATTCGTACCTCGAACTTGGTACTAAGTACTGAGTACTGAGTACTATTGCGAAGCAATCCCTGCTATTGCGAAGCAATCTGCTCTATTCCAAAAAATTCAACAATCATTCTTTTCAAAGTATAATAATCTTTAGCTTTCACAAGATCTATTTTGAACTCTTTACTTCACTTCAAACCTTTCAAATATCAAAATAAATGTTTTCTAAATTCAATAGGAGTAATGCACTCATCTAACTCAGATTGAATGTTGTCAAAGTTGTCTATAATGTTTTGCAAATCTTCATATTTAGGCATTTTCAATACTTTTATTTGTTGGTTTTTGAATCTCTTGAAGTAAATATCTTGTGCTATAGTAAGCTGTAAATGTTGTAAAGTAGTAGTTCATATTTCTTCAAAAGTAGGGATATAATCTGTAAATACCCAAGGATTTCATATTGATCATTGTCAAATCATCAATCCATCCAAATTACCAATTAAGCTTTTACATTCACCGTAAGATTTGATTCATCAATTACCAATTAATTTGCAATCTTTATTTATTTTAGTTTTTAATTCATACAAAAAACTCCAGTCAACTTCTCAACTGTTTCACTGATCAAATGTCCTTCCATGAAGACTTATCATACTACATATATTGGAAACCTCAATCAAAAAATCCATTTGAGAGGCTTTATCCACTTTATTCAATCCGATTCTAGTTTTCATAGACAAAGGTATAGTAATGTTATCTTTTATTGCTTGCAAAATTCACAAAGTATTACTTTTATCTTTTAGCATTCAACTTCAAGCTCCTTGCTTCACTATCTTTGGTGACGGACATCCAACATTCAAATCTATTCATTGATAATTATAAACTTTTTCCAAATCTATGGAAGCTTGGACCAAATTTTCTTTGTTACCAGAAAAAAGTTGTCACCATAATGGCTTATCTATTTCAGTATGTAACATATGTTTTATTACTCAAGCAGGGTTGTGATGATATCCATCTGCACTCATAAACTCAGTAATAAAATATATATTATCTTCTTTGTTATGTTTATCGAAATTTTCTTTTACAATAATTCTATTTGCACAATCAGTATATCCATCCATTGGAGCCAAACTCAACAACATTTATTTTCAAAAATAATTAAAAGCTTAGTATAATTTTTTCTTAACTATTATCAACTAATATTTTCACTGAATTATCTTCTTCAATTCAAAACTCTACAAAGTCAGTTCCAAAGACATAAGTTACATCAAAAAATCTAACTTTTCATCACATATTTACATACTCATAGAATAATCTGGAAAAGTTTTTATCTGTTCACTGATTGGGAACGAAAGCTTTGATTTTGCTAGTCAACACAAACCAAAGCTGAGAATTTCATCATGTTTCCATTATGTGGATAAGTTCCATTAGATGTTTAGCTCATCTTATAGTTGGTGCATCAGGAAACATTCATACCTCCTCTACTACCAAGCTACATCATTTAGTTTCTACATAAATACTATTCTCTATCAAAAAATCCAGTCTTGAATCTCAATATACTACTTCACTTTTGAAACTTATATTATTCTCTTTGAGATAATTTTTTATCAATCAAGGATGGAAAAAACTATTTATCAATGCTCGAATTCAAACAGTATTTTTCACCAATAAAAGTGCATATTCATACTTTCATGGAAATTGCTTTTTGTAAATACATACTTCATTTCACTCTCGAAGTAACTCAGTCAATCTTCAAGAATCTGCAATATGAAATTGAATAGTTTTTCACTCAAACATTCACTCTCACACAAATCTATTGTGCCTTATTACAAACTTTCCATACAATAAGTTAGATACCTTCAAAATAAACAATTTACTGATAAAACTATTCTTTAACACAATATAACAAAGCCACATTACGAGGACGAATTTCAGAATCATCCCACTTTATTCATAATGAAGCAGATGGATTCGCCCGATATCATATAAATAAATTACCAACATATGAATCAGTAGCTTTTCACATATAAACAGGCCCATGTGAATAGCTTCTTGTATTTCTCCCTACATTGTCAGCATTAAAACTCTTCCAATCATGTTGTTGATAATCTCATAATTCTCTGTCAACATCTACTCCTCTTCAATTATCTAATCATCTTATAAATTCTCCTCTCAAATCTGGAGTTCAATTAGTCCCATCTGCTGGCTTTCGTCAAGCTGGGCATGTTGCAAGATTGAACGCCATCACTGCGCCACTTGGTGCTGAACTTGAAGAAGAAGCTAGTTCATTCCACTTAGCTACAGTTAAAGTGTCTCCTTCTGTTGCCTGTAATCAGTTCCATCATTTTACTAGAATATATGTTATCAGTAATGAAAAAGATAATATTAGTGAAAAAAACGTAGATTTAAGGAAAAACATTTTCATCTTGATTGATTATTTATAAAGTATATTTTTAAGCTTATAAATATTACTCTTTGATGCAATACAATAATGCGACATTCTTTGGACGAGTTTCATTTCCTATTCTCGGCTCTCAATTGACTCAATCAGTTACAGGACTTCTAACTTTATCTAAATCAAGGCTGTTTTCTGTGCTGTTTGAGAGGCGAGTATCATATGTAGAATTAATATTTCTATTTATTGAATACATTGATTTATGCCAGTGTCATTGAAAAGAATCTTCTTGGTATGAAGATAATATTCTTGAAACATCTCTTCAATTAAATTCTCATCAAATTCATCTTACAAAAGTTCCTCTCAAATCAGGAGTCCCATTTGTCCCATCTGCAGGCTTTCGTCAGGTTGGGCAATTAGTTAGATTAAATGCCATTACTGCTCCACTTGGTGCTGAACTTGAAGACGAAACTAGCTCATTCCATTTCGCAGCTGTCAAAGTGTCTCCATCTGTTGCTTGTAATCCATTCCATCACTTTACAAGATAGAATCAGAATATAAAAATACTAAGTACAAATATTATTCATATTCATTGTTTTATTCATTCTATGATTTTTCTCATTTAAATTACATTAATTATATAAATTAATTCGTTGGATAACATCCCGTTGCATTCAATCACAAAGTAGAATAATTCCAAAAATATACAGTAAATTTTCAAGTAGTATCAATACTATAGTTTCAAGCTGAAGTTGTTCAAGAATTATGTCATACAGCAGTTCATCCAAAAAATGTTGAAGAAGCAGGAGGAAGTCAAGTTATCAAGACTGAACCCCATCACAATGTCCTTGATGTTGAAGTACTATAAATATCTACATTAAAACAAACCATATTCCCAATCTTCTTATATCCACTAAACCTTCACTCTGAAAACTTCCAATTTGCAGAATCATGCAAAACAACACTTCACCAGTTTCAATTAACATTACTTTCTAATTCGTTCCATTTTGCTGCTGTGAGAGTGTCTCAGTCCGTTGCTTGCAATCCATTCCATCATTTTACCAGATAGAATCCAAATACAAACAATCAAGCAACGAAGAAAAATCACAATCACTGAACTAATCATTTTTTAAAACTTTCTATAATTTTTACCATTTGAATATTATTATAATTTAAATATTTACTCTTTTATACAATATAATACTGCAACATTTTTTGGACGAGTTTCTGATCATCATTTAAAAGTCATAGTTTTAGGACTTTCCTGAGGCATCAATCAATAATCAATTCTTGGGGCTCTAGTATATCAATACATTTCTCATTGAGCTGCTGTATTGGCGTCTCAAATTTCGTGATTATGACTTTTGAACTCATCCTCTTGATAAGTTCATAGCTCTCTTCCATTATCTATTCATTTTCAATTATCCAATCATCTTAAAAAAACTCATCTTAAATCTAATGCTGAATCAATTCAGTTAGCTTCTTTTCGTCAAGCTGGACATGTAGTAAGATTAAAAGCCACAATAGCTCCACTTGGAGCTCAATTTGCACTTCACACTAACTCATTCCATTTTGCAGCGGTCAAAGTATCACCATCTGTTGCTTGTAGTCAATTCCATCATTTTACTAAATAAAATCAAAATAGAAATGTTCATACTACCAAAACAAATCCAAATCAATGCTGAATTCCTTTTTTTATATTTGCTAATCAATTTGCCATTTTTTTGTATTAAAAAATAAATTATAATATGTATATTATAATAATTTTATATTATTAATTCA
>JAZHDC010000056.1:0-5852 GCA_036541305.1 Candidatus Absconditabacteria bacterium | reverse complement strand
TCAAATCTGATACTCTTCTACTATCTCTACTTTTACTCATCCATTGTGAAAGCATAAGAAATGCACTTGCTCATAGTACTGCGATTATAGCAATTACTATTATCAATTCTATCAAAGTAAATGACTTTAAGAATTTTTTGAATTTTGTTGCCATTGTAAATAATTAAGATATTAAATTTTAATAAAATTATAATTATTATAATCATAATTGCAAGGTATGTATTTATATACAAAGGATGTTTAGTCTAATATTAAAAATCTAATTGACAAATGAAAGTAAAAAACTATATAATATAATTATTTTGGTGAATACTATAAAATGAAAAAATACTTAACTATTTGAATATTGATTTTAACAAACTGATTTAGTATTGCAGCAACAAAAAGCAACACAATTAGCACAAATCAAAGTTATGATGAAGCAAAGTTGTTGCTTATTGTGGTATTTTTTGTAATTGTTTGACTTATTGCATTTATTATAAAATCTAATATTGATTACAAATGAAAAAATAAGGATTTAAAAAATAGTAACAATCACAAAAAGAAAAAAAGAAGAAAAAATTAATTGGAAATAAAATACTTGAAATCTAAATCTCTTCATACTACTCAGATAGAAAGCTCTAACCAAGCACCTTCAGTGACAGAGTATCATTTCAACATTTTGCAATCAAAACCTGTAAACGTCATATCAAACTTTTCCCAATCAATATCACCTGTGAAAGCTTCAATCCTAGTAAGTCAAACTCACCAATCTAAGCAAGAAAGAGCTCTATATCCACTAAGTTGAGCAACAGTTCAATTGTTTTCAAATATAACTCAAGTAAGTGATTGTTCATAAAAATTTCGTCAGTTATAAGAATCTGAATAAATCTTTTTTATCAAAGAATTATAATTATTGGAAAACTGTCACAAATCCTCTGTTCTTTTGAGTGTTTGGAAAAATTGTGAAGCAAAAGTAAAAAGGAATACTCATATTACAGAGCTTAATCACATATAAATAACTAATTCAATTAGTGTAAATAATTTTCTTCTCATATTATATTTTATATTATAGATAATTAAATTTAAAGAATTTTTTTCAATTATCAAGTGTATGTTTGTAATATGTAAAATTTATAATTGATTTTGAATAAAGTTTGATTATTATAGTGTAAATTTATCTCATTAAACAGTAATGCCTATATTTATTATACCAGTAATCGTGTGAATTGTTATCCAAATTGTAAAAGGATTATTTGACTACAATAAAGGGAAAAAATTCCATGCTGAAATATTGCGGAGTCCATGATGATTTCCATCAGTACATAGCTGAATTTCCAGTAGTATTACTACTTTGATGTTTTTGGTAGAGTGAATTCATTCACCTATTTTTGCCGTTACTTTTGGTTTTTCAATATTATTTTGGTATGATTCTATGAATGTAAGATATGAAGCTGGGAAGCATGCAAGATACATCAATAAAATTAGTGAAGACTTGAAAACTATTCTAAATCTTTCAGATAAACACAAATTCCTAAAAGAAAGATTATGACATACATTGTTTGAAGTTGCTGGTTGAATACTAATTGGAGCAATTAGCACAGTCATTCTTTATCATTTTATTTATTGATTGAAATGGTAAGAAAAGTAAACTTTTTCAAAAATAAAAGCAAATCATTATTTTGATCAAAAAAACCCCTAAAAGATGGTTTTAAATTCAATAAAAATTCTGTAAAAAATATCAAAAAGAATAGAAATATAATAATTATAATTACAATAATTACACTTTTGATAATATGAATAAACTATGTTCTAAATAAAACAATTTTTCTTCCCAAATATCATATTACCAAAGTGAATTTTTCTGAAGACACTCTTGCTGTAGATAATAATCCATACTTATTCAAAGATATCAAACAAAATTTAATTGGAAAGAATTATTTTATTGTAAGCAAATTCAAAAAAAAGACTATTGAGTTAGAAATCAAAGATAAATACAAAACTGTAAAAAATATAGATATATTCTTTGTCACTGACAACAATATATGAGTAGATATAAGCTTTCACAAACCAAACATCATATTCCAAAGTGAACTTGGATATTTGTGATCAAAGAATTGAATGCTATTTGAAATATTTTCTTGAAGCACTTACCTTTCATGAGCTGAAATAATTCACTTACCTGAATATTTCAACTACAAAAATGAAACTGAGCTTGAATGATTCTTTTATCTAACAAAAGAAAAAGACCTTACATTTCAAATAGCTGAAATCAAAGATTTTATTGGAAAAGATAAAATAGAAAAAATCACTTATTTACCTTGATGATGAAAAACAATACTAAATCTAGTAAATAAAAAAAACATTTACTTTGACAACACAAAGTCTATTAGTGAACAAATAGAAAAACTCGTTAGTTTACAAAAAAATTATAGTGAATATGAAACTATAAAAGAAATAGATTTGTGAAGTATGGATAATATTATAATTAAGCAATAAAATGAAAATTATATTAGGATACTCTGGGGGGATAGACAGTACCTTCAGTGCTTATAAACTAAAAAAACAATGACATGAAGTGTTTCTAGCAAACATGGATGTTGATATTGAAAATAGATTTGGAAATGAAAGATTTGAAGACATGAAAAAAATAGCAAACAAACTTTGATGCGAAATTTGATTTTTTGATATGAAAAAATTATTTAAAGAAAAAATAGCCGACAATTTTGCTGAATATTATTATAATGGTAAAACTCCTAATCCATGCATTTTGTGCAATCCTAATATCAAATTCAAACTACTAGAATCTATTAGATCAGATAAATGATTTGATAAAATTGCTACTGGACACTATGCAAAAGTTATAAATTACAATAACATAAATTATTTGTGAACTCCCAAAGACACTAAAAAAGATCAAACATATATGTTATACAAATTGAGTTGGGAAAAAGATACTGAATGAAATCCATTAATTGATAGAATATTGTTCTTATTGTCAAACAAGGAAAAATTTGAAATAAAAGAAATACTTGAGAAAGAAAATATACCCCTGCTTACATCAAAAGAGTCTCAGAATATTTGCTTTCTGCCAGATAATGATTATACTAGATTTATAAAGCAAAACTATCCAAAGACTCTTACCAAATGACCAATATATAATCAAAAATGAGAATATCTTGGGGAACACAAATGATTGATTTATTATACTATTTGACAAAGACATTGACTTGAATTCAACAAAACTTCCAAAATGTTTGTAACCAAAATAGATTCTAATGAAAATTCAATAATTGCATGATATAATGAAGAGTTGATGAGTAATATAGTAAATTGCAATAATCTTATAATTATGGAAAAAAGCATAGAAAAAAGTGACTTTGAAAACAACCTAATATATGGAAAAGTAAGATATCATCATCCAATTAGCGAAATAGATGAAATTGATGGGAACAAAGTAGTATTCAAACAACCTGTAAGAGCAATAACACCTTGACAACACTGCGTAATTTACAAAAAGATATGAAATGAATATATTATAATATGATGATGAGAAATTGATTAATTAATTAATAAAAACCAAATGTATACAAAATTCTCTGCAAATTCAAAACTTGAAAAATTTAGTTACAAAGAAAACTTAAACTGGAAAAGAGTGGGAAAATTTGTTTCTATCATTTTTTCTTGAGTAACTATTTTGTTTGCTATGAGTATATACTTCCAAGAAAATGAGTTATACAAAAATGAACTACAGACAGAAATATGAAAAGTATATTTGAATAGTAATGATATAGTTGAACTAGAAGATAAAATAGAAGAAATATTGAACAGCTACAATCTAAATATAATTAGCAAAACTGATTCAAACAACTGCAGTTATTCAAATCTATTTGAATTATCAGACAATATGCTAGTTATTTGCTACAAAACCAAACAAATTGAAGTAGCATACGATTGATTTACAAAAAGTAAAATTTTGATATACAATCGATATTACATTTTGTCTTATAGTATAATTGTAACTATTTTTATTACATTATTTTTTATTGCATCTAATAGTTACTTACTTAAAAAAATTGAAATAAATGTTAACAAAGAGAATTTACTTTCTTTGATTGATAGCAGATTAGATTCTATCAATACTGCTCTAATTACATTTAAACTATGAAAAATAGACTCAGATATAAAAGAACTATATTTCCTTTGTGCAGAATTCATAAAAATAGATCCACAAAACTTTTTCTCAATAGAAAGTAAAATAATGAAACAAATTAATGTAGCAAAAAACATATACTTAAACAATCAAGCTAGTAAATTGTTTATATTATTTAAAGAATTAGAAATTCATTATTTACACATAATAAAAAACTACAAAAGCTTATTCAGTAGATACTTCTTGATGTTAACATCCAAAAACTTTACAAGTACTTATCAATTATCATTATTTATATTATTTTTTACATTAAGTACATCTATTCATCTAAGACTTTTCTATGAAATACCAAGAAATACTAATGAATCATTAATGTTTTACATAACACAAGTATTCAATATATTTTCAAATTTGTGATGAGAACTTGAATTTGTTACTACTGTAGAATTTTTATTTTCTATATACTTGCAATTAATTGGTATTATATTCTTGTGAATTTTGATCTGAATTATCAACAAGGAAATCAGATAAACTTCTAAAAAAGTCAATTGGAATTTGAAAATGATTCAAACTTTTTCAAAAACTCAGTTTTGTAATATTTAATATTAAATTCATTAATTTGTTTATCATCAAATTCTCAAGAAACAATTCATTTTATCATAGTAATTTCTTCTTGCCACAAGTCCATATTGGGAGTTTCTAGAATTAGTGGAACATTATTATCATTTCATCGTAAGATTACTTTTTTCAATGCATTCAAGCCAATAAATCATCTTCATAGATTTGCATGTCTATCTAGTTTAGATCACAATATTGATTTAGCATCATTCAAATGGATAAACAATATTTTGTTTCTTCAAATTATACTCTCAAACTCTTTCATCATTTCATCCCAATTATTGATATCATATCCAGAAGCCCAAGCATGACAAGTATCTATACAAAATCTAATTCTATTTTCTACAATTTCTGCTCAAATATGTTTTTTCAACTCATTGTAAAGTTCTCACAGCTCTGCAAAATTCCATCAAATTTCTGTACCTTGTCAGGCTGTATTTTCAAATACAAAAAAAGGTTTTAAGTTCACGGTTTCAGCAAGTATGCTTGCAACATTCTCTACCATATTGGATATTGCAACTTGCTTGGTAAAGTCACCATATTTTCACAAATGAATATTCACTCAAGCAAATCCAAGTTTATCAGCAACTATGAAATCATCAATTACTGACTTTCTATCTAATTGAGCATCATCAAATTTTTTTCATAAATTAATTAGATAAATACTATGAATTACTCATCGTTTTTGATCATATTTCTCAAACTCTTGCAAAGCAAAGTTAACATAATTATTATCAAGTTTATCTGAAACGAAATTTCGTCATCTAGGTGATTTTGCAAATACTTGAAAAGCATTACATCCAATTTCTTTGGATCTAGAAAATGCTTTATCTATTCATCATGCTATACTCATATGAGCTCATAGTAACATTCTATATTTTTATATGGTAAAATAGTTTAGTAAATAGCAATAGCAAAGGGATATTGGAGATTGTTGTGGATTATTGAACCCTTCCTTTTTTCCTTCCCAGAGATTGCAGTTGATTAAATATTGTTATGAATTGCAATCTAGGATATTGCGATAGCGATAGAAGATGGTAATAATGATTGCACCCATCCTTTCGTCCTTCCCTAATATAGGAACATCATTAAATATTTCTAT
>JAZHDC010000055.1:0-5864 GCA_036541305.1 Candidatus Absconditabacteria bacterium | reverse complement strand
TTATCTTGATCTATTTTGGTCGATTCTACTTATAATTGTGCGCCCAAAAGTCTTGATAGAATGATAAACAACGTTCACAACTTAAGAAATGGCGTCTTTCCTGATTATAAGATAATATTGTTTATTTGAGATATGAGAGAGTTATGAGATTTTGAAGAACAAGAACATAGATTAGTTGCTTGAATTATGTCTCAAGTAGCAGATTATGTTTATTTAGTATGAACAAATACTACAAAATATACTCATGATGAGCTGCTAAAAATATGATTTCAATGAGAGAATATCAAATCTTTTTTGTCTGCGGTAAAAGCATGATTAGATTTGCAAAACTTTTTACTTAGCAGCAACAGTAAGTATGTGATTTTATTTAAATGAAGTCAAAATACAATTTTTTCTGAAGAATGATTGAAACAAGTTTTGCTAAATGAAGATGATAACAAAAAATTGCCTAGACAATCACATTGGTGGCAAAATAAAAAAAATAATTTCTTCAAAACACTAAATTAATATAATAATGAAAAACCTCTTTTTGATAAGTGACTTACATATTTGATGAGATAGTCTTTTAGAACATTGTGATTTTGAACAAGATTTGATTAATTTCCTAAGAAAGTTGATAGATTATCAAACTGAAACTGAACTAATACTAGTTTGAGATATTTTCAGTATGTGGGAAATTACTTGATATGAAGGTGTTTGAAAACTTGCTAAAATAATATCATCTCACCCCAAATTATTTGAACAGTTCAAAATTACTGGTAGCGTTGTTAAGATTTCTATGATAGTATGAAATCATGATATGGAACTTCTTACAGATATCAAATTCAAGATTTTATTGAAAGAGTACAATATCAATTTGATCAAAACAATTTCTACAAAGAGAGTTGTTTGATGAAAAAAAATACGGATAGAGCATTGAAATCAGTTAGATATGAACAATGCTTATGAAAAGTGGGGGAGTGTTGATAAGCTTCCTATATGATATTATTTCAATAGGAATTTAATAAATAAAGTTGAGGGGATTTTCACAAACGATAACTCAAAATGGTTAAGGTGATTTATTAATGTCCAACCACACAGCAGCGTTCCTATTTGGTTTTTTTCAAACTATTTCTATAAACAAATGAATCCTTTTCTTAGGTATTCTATCCTACCTTTTATAATCTTAATTACTTTTAGTTTTATTGCTCTTATATTGAGTTTGTTGCAAAAGTATAATTTGATTGATTGATACTTTTTCATAAAGTGATTTTCCTCAACATTTTGAATTGTTTGAAATGTAATTGATTTTATTATTTTTATTGACATAGTATTTATAATTTCTTTTTTGATTATATGAGTCCCTCTTTATTTGTTGATTTTTGATTTTATAAAAGTTGTGAAAAGTTATAATCTACCTATATCAAAAGTTGAATCCAAAAAGTTTCAACTCAATAAAATTCGTGAATTAGTAAAGTTAAACTCCAATTATGATGTTTTTGTTTTTTGACATACTCATGAACCTAACTTACATTATAATAAGATTGATTGAAGAAAAAAAATAATTATAAATACTTGAACATGGTTAAAATCTTTTAGAAGAATCAAAACTTGGTTTAGATATTTGCCTCCAGTTTTTATTGCTACTCAAGATTTGAATTACTTTAGAATTTTTGAGAATGATTGAAAAGTTACTATTCAATACAAGCAAAACAATAAACCCTTGAATAATAACTTTACTATTCTAGAAAGATTGGTTACATTGTGAAGTAAACATAATTTGAAACCTAGATTTAAATCAAAAATTAATATATAATATGAAAGACTTAGTTTATTCTTTAAGTGATTTGTTGTGAATAATTGATAGATGATTCAAGGAGTTGTTTTGATGATTTTCATTTTGGTTTAAAGCAGAAATATCTAAAATATCAAATATAAAATGATATTATTATATAGATTTAATTGAATTTGATAAGTTTTGAAAAACCAAAGCAAAATCTAGATGAATTATATTTGATGAAGTTGTTTTAAGTAGTTTTTTAAGAGATATTCAAATCAAAAATTTCAATGATATCAAAAATTATGAATTAATGTTTTTTTGAAGACTTAACTTTCATACAGATTATTGATTCAGTATTATTATTTCAGATATTTCTAGAGAATATTTTCTTTGAAAGTATAAGAAACAACTAGATAATGCAATTTTGAAGTTACAACAAAAGTGAGTATATACATTAAATAAGAACATAAAACCAAATCTCCCTCCTTTTAGAGTCGCTGTTATTTCCACTAGTTGATCTGCTTGATTTGAAGACTTTAAGGCGATTTTTTCTAATAGTTCATTTAAATTTTCATTACAATTATTCGTCGCTTCAATTCATTGAAATGATGCTATTCCACAGGTATTATCTGCATTAAATCAAATTGACTCTCTTTCAAAACAATGAATAAAATTTGATTTTGTAGTAATTACAAGATGATGAGGATGATCTCAATGAATTGTTTGGCAAAATGATTATGATATAGCTTATGCAATATGTACTTGTCCAGCACCAGTAATCGTAGCAATATGACATACACAAGATAAATCTATTCTAGATGATATTGCATTTTATTCGGCAAAGACTCCTTCTGACGCGGCACATTATTTATTGAATTATTATAGTTATTATCTTTGAGAGATTAATAATATTTATAAAGATATATTATCTACTTGAAAATTGAAATTAAGTTATTATAAAGATAGTATAGAGTTGTTCCATAGTAATATATTATCTAGATCTAATCAATTATTTAAAAATTATAAAATAGATTTAGATTCAATTTATTCTAGTATATTATCATTGTGACCTGATAAAATAAAAGATAAATGATATGGAATATTGTATACTGATGATGGAAATATTATCAATCATAATACCTTACAATCATTAAAGCCTTGAGATAAAATTAATATCAAAGTATACAATAAAACAATAAGAGCAAATATTGATAATATTGAATAATTTGTACAAAATTATTTGCTAAAATTAGGATTTTGTATTATAATATAATATAATTAATAATTAATTGAAAAAATGAAGAAAAAGACTGTACTAATTACATGATGAACTTGATACATATGATCTCATATTGCATTAGAGTTGATAGAGCAATGATTTGAAATTGCCTTAATTGATAATTTACAAAATTCTGATGAAGATATTTGTACAAAAATCCATAATATTACTTGATCTTTCCCTGACTTTTATCGTATAGATTTGTCTGATAATGTTGCCTTAGAAAGAGTTTTTAATTTTTATCCTAATATTGCTGGTGTGATTCATTGTGCAAATGCAAAAGTAATTAATAATAATTATTTCAATATACTTAATAATAATATAGAATGAACATTGAATTTACTAACTTTGATGGATAAATTTAATATCAAAAATTTAGTATTTGCATCAAGTTATTCTATCTACAGTGATTTATCTTCTAAAACATTA
Organism: Candidatus Absconditabacteria bacterium; assembly: GCA_036541305.1. GTDB lineage: Bacteria > Patescibacteriota > Gracilibacteria > Absconditabacterales > Absconditicoccaceae > JAZHDC01. Next base: position 2,397 of record JAZHDC010000055.1, on the reverse strand, counting down.
GTAAAAGAAACACAAAATCTAAATCCTTCTACTACTGATTGAACTACTAAATTAATTATTGAAAAGATTCTAAAGGATATTAGTATAAATAAATCATTTAATTGCTTGAGTCTAAGGTTATTTAATGTGGTTGGTTCACATGTTAGTTGACAATTGTGAGATAAACTAAAAATTGAGACATTAAAAGGAGTTTGAAATTGATCTAATATACTTCATAATATTTTTTCTCATGTAGATATTTGACGTAGTTCTAAGTTCGTATCTAATACAGTTTTAGAAAATTTTTCATGATTGGATTTTGTAGATATAAATGATGTTGCAAAGGCTTTTACTTCAGCAATAAAATATTTGAATAATATAAAATCTACTGATAAGCCTATTTATTGAGCTATCAATATAGGTAATTCAGTTCCATACTCTTTAGATAATTTGATAAAAAAAATTGAAAAAGTATTGTGAGTAAAAGTACTTTATACAGCTAATCAGGATAATAAATATTTTGTTAGTGATAATTCCAGAGCTAAGAAATTTTTGCCATGGATTCCAACAACTACTATTGAAAGTTCACTTATTACTTCTTGGGATTCATATCAAAAAGATATTGAGTTTTATATTCAAAATTGATTAATTTAACATTAATTTTCAAATATGTCTCCATTTCAAATAATAATATTAGTTGCAAGTTTTTTCTTTTTCATATTAGCAATTGATGCTTATAAAAGAAAAAAATTAAATTGATTACATGTTTTTTTCTTTGTTTTTGGTACGATTGTCTTAATTGTATTTTCACTTAACATTCAACTTTTGAATAGGTTCTGAGGTTTTTTCTGAATTAGTAGGGGAGCGGACTTGCTTGTATATTGTTCAATTATTTTAATTATGTTTTTTTATTTTGAATTGTTACATAAATTTGTAAAAAATGATAGTAATCTGACACAACTTGTCTTGAAATTATCTCTTGAAAATGCAATCCTCCCATGATCCTGTGACATAAAACAGTTAGACGCTCGTTTGTGATCCAAAAGCAAATATATTTTTTTGATAAGAGCTTTCAACGAATCTAAGGTTGTTTGAAAAGTTATTGACGAAATTATAGAAAATTGATATGGAAAAATTTTGTTGGTAAATGATGGAAGCAATGATAATACATTACAAATTTTTAAGGAAAAGCAATTGCAATATAATGATAAACTTATAATTATTTTGTCTCATATTATGAATCGTTGACCTTGAGCTGCTAATAAAACTTGATTTGCATATCTAAAAGAAAACTGACATAAATTAGGGGTTGAATGGGTCGTAACTTATGATGCAGATGGTCAGATGGATATTAATGATATGAGTACTTTTGAAAGTTTTATGAAACCTGAGATTGAAGCTTATTGGTGAAGTAGATATGTTGGATGATGAAAATCCTTGAACCAGCCATTGTTGAGAAGATTGATTTTGAAGTGATCTAGAATAGTAACTTTACTTTTCAATAATGTATGGATTAGTGATCCACATAATTGATATAGAATTTTGTCTTTGAATGTTGTGAAAAAAGTGAAGATTTATTCTGATTGGATGACTTATGCCTCTGAGCTTTTGGAGTCAGTACACCGTAATGGATACAAAATACAAGAAGTTCCAGTTGTGATTAAATATACTGATTATAGTTTGTGAAAGTGACAAAAAAATTCTAGTGCTTTGAAAATTCTTTTTGAGCTTATTTATAAAAAATTTTTCTTTAGGTAACAATGTAATTTAGCTTAATCTTTTTTTCTAAGTTAACTATAAACAAGCTTTGTTTATGTTTTTTATCTTTTTAATTTTTTTTCTTTATTTTGTCTATAATTTGTCAGTTTTTTTCTTTTGTAATTTAATTATATTCCAGATGCATTTATATATTAAATTGTAAATTATGAAAAACTACATTAGAGGAACTGCAAAACAAGCAGAAACAAAGTTCGGTAAAATTATTAATCTTACTTTGAATGTTGATGATTTGAAGAAATTACCAATTTACAAAGGTTACTGGAGATTGTCTGTCGCTGAGAGAAAAGAAGTTGGTCAATACGGTGACACTCATTATGTTTATGAAAATGACTTTGTATGAGAACCACAAGAAACAGCTAGTAAGTAATTATGTGAGTTGTTGAAATCCCTGATTAATTTCAGGGGTTTTTTTGTTGTTCGAATAATGATTATTTCCCCTAAGTACTAAGTACTTGAACTCAAACTCAAACTACGTACTAAATAATCTGCTGAATAGCAATAGCAATAGGAGATTGTTGTAGATTATTCTTACTATGTTCTATGTACCATTGCAATCTGCTAATTGCGAAGTAATTACCCCCTAAGTACTAAATAATCTGCTGAATAGCAATAGCAATAGGAGATTGTTGTAGATTATTC
>JAZHDC010000054.1:0-5929 GCA_036541305.1 Candidatus Absconditabacteria bacterium | reverse complement strand
AGTATTGTATTTGTCCTCGATATTATCTTGGTTTACTCCTATGCCTTCATCATTACATAATCTCAAAAAATGACTAATTTCAATTATTGATTCAATACGATAACCTAATCAATCACTAATAAGTTTACTATTGTATCCATTTTTTTCTAATATATAATGAATGTTCATGCAAGTAATATTGTCATGACAAATTATACATTTTTTTCCTGTTAAAGTTCTTTTTTCCAAAATATCAACTATAGAATTACTGTAATCTCAAGAACAGTCAATACTATCTATAATTGATTGTGAGTTAAATATTCATTGTTTGATAGAAAGTATTGATTTGAAATTAGCATTTGATTTTATCCTGTTATCTACATTTTCTATGAATTTGTTACTAAAATCTATTATTTCTTGAGTTGATCTATAGTTTTCATCTAGAATAATTTGTTGAGCTTTGAATTTGTTTTTGAAACTTTGAATGTGTTTTATATTTCATCATTGGAATCAGTAAATATTTTGGTCGTCATCTCAAGTTGCAATTGTAATCATTTTATCTCATTTTGAGGACCTTTGTTGAATTATTGATATCAATTTAAATTGATCATCGTTTATATCTTGAAATTCATCTATCATAAGTACTTGATAGGGTAGTATTATATCTGGATTTTCATTTAAATACTTGATGTACTCTTTGATGATCTTTCATCATTCTAACATTTCTTGGGAAGGTAATATTCCTAATTTTCTAAAACAATATCCGTGAAAAGTATCTATCTCTAGATAGTATCAACTTGATCATAGCATTTTTACAACTCTTTCCTTTAGCTCCTGTTTTGCAGATCTAGAGTAGGTTAACATCAAAAATTCTTCATTTTTCAATCACTTTTCTAGTATAATTGAAGCAACTTTGTGTACCAAGCATTTTGTCTTTCATGCTCAAGGTCAAGCGATTACCAGTAAGTTTTCTTTGGATTCTAATACTTGTTTTTGTTTTTCTGACAATCCTTTGTATATTTCATTGTACTTTTCTTGAGAGATTGGTCTTTTTATTTCACCAAGTCTATTTTTGAAATATTTTTTCAAGAATACACTATTTTCATTGTTGAAATAATCTTCTACAAACTGATGATGATTCAATCTGTGTTTTATATATTTCACATACTCGTTCATAATATGTCATTGTTGAATTTTGCTAGTATAAAAATCTTTTAGATCCTCAAAATGCAAATCTGTATATTGATTGTCAAAATTTGTTCATTTGAATATTTGATATTTATTGTGATATACAAACAATGAACTTTGTACTGATATTATATCAAGTTTGTTTAATAGCTTGAGAATTCATTCTAGTCTTTTCATTCCAATAGTTTTTCATAGTTTTTGATTTAAGTTTTTGTGTAAATCTTCTAAATTGTTTACAACACAAATGTTATATGACTTTTTTTGATTCTCTCAAACTGTTTCTAGCATTAGTTTTATCAAAATCTCTCATTCTTGTAATGTTTCCAGAATAAAAGTTTTAATTGTTGAAATATCGTGCTTCAAAAGCATTCTATCAAATTTTAAATCAATTAGTTTATACTCTTTCATATAATTTAGCAATGATTCCATTTCTCTTTTTATTGTTGGCTTACATATTATACTTGAAACTTTTGTATTTAAATCTAATTTATCAAAGATTATTTCATTTCATCTGTATAAATTATCGTCTATTTGATTAAAAATTTGAGCAATTATATTTTTAGATTCTTTTAATTTATCTAAAGAATTTCAATTTTTACCAATATTTATTACTGTAATAATTTCCATATCTGTATCTATCAAATTGTACTCTTTTAATATTTTTATTAGTTCTTGTACTCACTTTTTTGGATTTTCATTATTTGATCTAAAATGCCATCATATTTCATAACCAATATCTTCTATAGATATTGCTTTTGAGTTTTTTATTAATTTTAAAATTTCTTTGATTTTTTCTTTTTCTTCTCAGTCAAGATCTTTTATTTCATCTAATTTATTTATCATTATCACAAGCATTTTTATTTCTTGAGAGGTGGCTCGAACTTTAGTGTTGTTGAATTTTCTAGATATAAATCATCATTTTTCCAAAAAGTATAAAGATGTTTTTGCTTTAGTTTCCCAAACAGTTTTATCAGTATTATATTTTTCTTCAAATTCACTCTCTTGAATTCGTCAAGATCTTTTTACAATGTCTTTTATTGAACTAGTTATATATTCATTTTGATTGTTATTTTTACTTTGATATTTGAAAGATTGTTTTATGCTAGTTAATAAATTTTTGATTTCATTTTTTTTGACTTGTGAAGCTTTGTTTAGTTGTAAATTTTCATTGAGATCATTTTCATTGTACAAAATAATACAATTTGACAATTCACCATCTCTTCATCCTCTTCATGCTTCTTGTACATAGTTTTCTATAGATGATGGAATTCCATAATGTATTACATATCTAACATTTTCTTTATCTACTCACATACCAAATGCATTGGTTGCTACAATTAGATTTAATTTTCAGTTTACAAAATTATCTTGAATTTGACTTTTAACTTCACTTTTCATTCTTCAGTGATAATAGCTTGATTTATTTTCACTGTCAAAATATTTATTGATATTCTCACTTAATGATTGAGCTCACATCTTTTTTCAGTTTTCACCAGTGTATCTAGTAAAAATTATACAAGGGGAGTCTTTTACTTCATTTTCTAGCAATTCAATTAGTTTGTAGAATCTATCTTCTTCATTAACTGTTTCAATAACATTGAATACAAGATTGTCTCTTTTGGCTACTGTCTTGAATTCTACTAGTTCCTTATCTAATCACTTGTGAAAATATTCTTTTATTTCACCAATAACATCAGCTTTTCCTGTTGCAGTAAAACAAGATATTTTTACATTATCAAAACTTGAATTTACTTTTCTCATTTCCTTCACAAATTCTGTAATGAACATATAATCTATTCTAAAATCGTGTCATCGTTTACTGATGCAATGAGCTTCATCTATTACAATTCTATTTACCAATCTTTTAGATATTATCTTTTTTATAATTTGACTTCTCAATTGTTCTGGAGAAATATACAGCATATCAATTCATCCAAATTCTACTTTTTCGTACATTTCTCTTCTTTCCAATGGATTTAGGGTTCAGTTTATAAATCATACATTATGCACATTGAATCTAGTATTCAGTATGTCTACTTGATCTTTCATAAGAGATTGCAAAGGAGAAATTACTATTGTCAAATATGGGAAATGTTGAGAGATAATCAATGCAGGTAGCTGGAATGTTAGGGATTTTCATCATCAAGTTGCAAATATAGCTAGTATGTCTTGATTTTCCATAGTTTCCTTCACAACTGTCTCTTGTGAAATATAAGTTCCATCATAAGATGGAAAAGACTTGAATTCATCATAACCAAATATTTCTTTCAGTTCTTTTTTGCAATCATACTTTTTGAATCTAAAAATTCTTCACAATACATAATTTATATTCGTTAAATTTTTCACAATCCATCCAGGCAAAACTGAAACATCTTTGTTTATATGCTTTTTTATATACAACAATCTAAATACATAACTAAATTCTAATTTATATTTGTCTAAAATATTATCTAATTCTTTCTCAAAAAATTCATCTTCCAAAAATCATCAAAGCATCAATTTTATTGATTTTTTTATATCATCACATTTTTTTAGATTGTGTCATTTTTCTATCAAATATTGAAAAAAAGTTTTAAATTCATTTGTATCTTTTAGTAGAGTATATAAGATGTTTTGATTTTCTATATCAATTTTTTTGTATTCAATACAGCAATTTTCGAATACTTCCAATGAAAGTTTTGCATCTTCAATTGGGTCGTTTTCTTTATCTAGTTTGTAATCTTTTATAAGCCTGTGATAAGGATGCCTGATAAATATCAACGAAGAAAGCCGAAGAGTATCTATTATTTTCATAGTGTGAATATCAAATTTGTTTTCAAAAACAATATAATTCAAGTCATGATTGATAATATTGTGTCACATAACTGTGTCAAAGTTCTTTAGATTTTCAATCAACAAAGAAATGTCATTTCAATAATAAATGTTATTCCCCATTTCATCAACTAATCCACACATCATTACTTTTCATTGAGCACTAATTTCTAGGTCAATTATTCAGATTTTCATTTTATTTTTGTTAATAATATTTGATTTTCTATATACTTTTACTACGGATTTTTATTTTATTGTTTCATTGCAAACCTGCTTATTTTTTGTTTTCATTTATTTCTTGTTTTATTAGTATTTTCACCAGTTTTTTATAATTTGATACAATAATACAATCTACTATTTCTTTTTCTATTCAAAAGTATTTTTTGTTTATTTCCTTTTTTCACTTTATTATATCATAAGTAAATTTATAAAGTTTAGCTGTTTTTCATTTATTCAAAAGTCTTAGTAATTTATATTTTTCTAGATAATATTTATCTTGATTTGGTCAATTCAGAGTAGCTAATGTTAAATATTTATTTCATAGTTTATAATCTAAATCATTAATTGTTGCTCCTTTATATAGAAAATAAAATACTCTGTGATATTTACTATTCAAACAATCTATTATATTAATAAACTCTTCCAATCATTTTATAGTTTCCAATTTTATATTAAAAATAAAATTAAAAATTTTTTCTAGCTTATATAATTTATTTAGTTTTGTTGCAACTTCAGTTTCAAAATTATTAATAATACATAACATAATTCATTCTTGAGTTTCTATTTCAAAAGCAAAATTATCTCATTCACTGGTTCAATTTTGTATAATTATTTTTTGTTCATTAAATCATCCTTTTACAATTTCAGCAATATCTAATTTGCTGTTTCTATTTGGGTCACAAATATAAGATTTATTTCATATATATACACTTAAATTAATATGTCATTCGTATATTAATGCTTTATTTTTTATTCAAAGTTTGTCAAAGAATATATTACACAAATATGCGAATCCAACACACTGTGCATAATGCTTTTTAATTATAAAATTTGGTTTATATCAATTATTAAGATCTTTTGGATTTACATATGGATATTCTGCAATTGTAGAACATATTTTATTTGCAGCTTCTAGTTGGATTTTTTCAAGTAATTCAACATTTCCACTGATTTTAGCATTTTCTATCTCTTTTATGTATTTATCTACATCTATCTTTTGGTGCAAATATATTTGTTCAATATTATAACTTTCTTCTTTTAGAATTCGATCTTCAATCGTTTTTTCTTTGAAAGAGGTCATATTTTCGTAAGTATTTTTCCTACCGATTCTAAATAAACCAATCATAAATGATTTTAATATGAATTTTTCTGTAGTTTCCAAAATATTTATTATCTCTTTTTTATTTTTTGGATCTAAAATATTTATTTGTTTTGAGTTTTGTAGTAATTTTGCAGCTTTTTTTATATGAGATTTTCATATTTCAGTCTGATCTAAATTTTCTATTAATTGTTTTTGTGTTTTTTTATTGTTTATTCATACTTTCAGAGTTTTTCAATCTATTTTGTTTGCCTTACACAAAAGTGTTTTAATTGTTCATTTTATTTCTGAAAGTTCTTCATCTGTATAAACATTTAGATAGTTATTTAAATTTACCAAATAATCTAATAGCTGAAATTTAGTAATATTTTTTGGTATATATAAATTATAATATTTTCAATATTTATCTTCTTTAGTAATTTCCACGAATTTTCAATTTAATTTTTCAAATTCTAATTCCTCTAATGATATGATTTTTACATTTCACAAAAAATTAGAAATTTCATCTATAATTTTATAAAAAATATCGTTTACTAAGAACTGGGTATCAGTATTCAATGAAGTAATTTTCATTTTGGCACCTTGCCTCTGACCCAAGGGTAGGGATGTGCCAACGGCACTTGATCCTCGCGC
>JAZHDC010000053.1:0-5963 GCA_036541305.1 Candidatus Absconditabacteria bacterium | reverse complement strand
CTCAAATCATTTTGATCAAGTAAAAGAACAACTTACTCGCGAGCCAAAACCATTCCCACAAATCAAAATCAACCCAAACAAGACTAATATAGATGATTTTGTTTTTGAAGATTTTGAACTAGTATGATATGGCCCACATTGAGTACTAAAAGCTGAAATTGCAAATATATGATGATTTGAAGAGAAAAAAAATAATAACTTTATAAAAGGTTAATTTTACAAATAATATAAATAATAATGAGCAATACTTATGAAATCGAAATAAAAGTATTATTAGGTAGTGAAGAAAAAGCTAAAAGTCTTATAGAAAAAATGCATAAAGAAGACTGAAATATAAACATAAAAGATTCGTCTAATCAATTAAATCATTATTTTTTGAGAAATTGAGACTTCCAAAAACTATACGAAAAAATTAGCAACTATATTGAATCTGCTAAAATCAATGAATTACACAAAATATTGTTTCAGTGAAAAAATCACTCAATTCGTACTAGAGAAGCTAACTGAAAAGTAATTTTTGTAGTAAAAGCAGTAGCAGATGACACTAACGCAGAGAACTGAATAGCAAGATTAGAGTTTGAAGCTCCAGTAAAGATTTCTCTTCAAGATTTAGACAGTCTTATTCTAGAAAGTTGATTTGAATATCAGTCAAAATGGTCTAGAAATAGAGTTGAATACAACTACAAAGATTTTGTTGTTTGTATTGATAAAAATGCTGGATACGGTTATCTAGCAGAGTTCGAAAAAGTTATAAATGATTTTGAAAATATCCAAATGGAAAAAGACAGTATTGTAAATGAGCTTGCCGTGCTGGGTCTAGAAGAATTACAACAAGACAGATTAGATAGAATGTTCAAATATTACAACCAAAACTGGCCTCATTACTATGGTACAAACAAAACTTTCAATATTGAGTAAAAAAAATGAGAATTGCATTTGTTCACGATCGAGTGCTTACAATTGGATGAGCAGAAAAAGTGTTTTTCCAGCTTGTTCAACTGAACAACGTGGAAGAAAGCGAAATATTTACTGTTTTTTCTGATAAAAATTATGTAGAAATTGATTGAAAAAAAATCAAAATCAATGCACTTATAAAAAATGATTTTTTGTTGAATAAAATAGGGTATCGTAATTTGATGCCATTTTTCCCTATACTTACTTTTATTCTATGAAAAAAGATCAAAAAATATAATCCTAATAAGATTATTATATCATCATTTGCAATAGGAAAAAACATCAATACTTACAATAGCATATCTCAACTATATCTACACTCCCCTATGCAATATATTTGGGACTCATATGAGGAATATATAGACAAACTAAATTGAATAAAAAAACTTATCTTTATTATTTGTGCAAAATATCTAAGATACTGGGACAAAAAATTTACTAAGTTTTCAACTATTGAATTTAATAGTGAATATACACAAAAACTTGCTAAAGAAATATATAATATTGACTGAAAAGTAAAATACCCTCCTATTCCCAAAAAATACTTAGATAGTATTATAATAAATGAAACTAAAGACTATTATATATATATATGAAGAGTAGTAAAATTCTCCAAAGAACTAGATAAGATAATACAATTATTCAACTATACTTGAGATAAACTCGTAATAATATGATCTTGACCAGACGAAATTGAGTTGAAAAAACTTTCTAATAGTAATATAAAATACTTGTGATACATATCTGATGATAATGAAATTTGCAGAATACTAAATCAATCTAGATGACTTATTAATATTACTAAAGAAAGTTACTGAATTGTAACTGCTCAAGCTTTAGCTTGCTGAATTCCAGTATTTGGGTATAATCAATGACAAAGCAAATATTTAGTAAACCACAATCAATGAATACTTGTAGAAAATAAAGATTTTCATACACTACTTAAACAATTTGAAATATTTAAAAACACTGAATTTAACAAGCAAGAAATAAAAGATATTTTTATAAAAAATTACAAATATTAAATTAATCTTTAATACAACGAACACTAAATCAATGAGACTTACTACGACTTGCACGGTATACTGAATTATAAGTAACATTTAAACTTCTGATATAAGCTTCAGTTGTAGTTGCGGTACTAGACCATAAATATGTACTAGATCATCTCCGTTGATAAGTAGTTCAATCTGTTAACAAATAACCAGCTAAAGGTATTTTGAGTGTTAAATATAGTTTTCTTGCTCAAGTATCTTTCCATCACAACTCTCAACATTGCCGTCAGTCAGCACTTCTACAAACTGATCAATTCAACGTGTTTTCTAATATAGTCCATTCTCAATCAGATGGTAAATGCCGTCAAGTTGGACATGCACTTGCTGCATTGTCCCGCGTATACTGTTTTCATCGAATATTATCAATTCACTTGGTAGTATTATAGTCTATTTCTTTGGTGTTGTATCAATAACAACTTGTTCATCCAATATTAGTTGCAGAATAATTATAACAGAAATTACTTATATTATATATTGTTCAATCTCACAATGTAGAATTACATCAAGCCCAAGTTTGTCCTCATACAATTATATCATCTATATGACAATTTTCGTCTAATGCTCTCCATCAACTGATCTCACAATTATCTCAAGTAAATCAATCATTACAAGTAAATCAACAATTATCTGATCATTTAATCCAGCTTTGGTTGATTGAACTAGGTATTCATGTAGTTAATGAACATCAAATTCATGCACAAATTGGAGATGCTGCACAAGAATTTGAAGGAGTTAAATCTTCAATAGTATTTATAATTAATTTTTTTGAGGAAATAGAATTTAATATTGTATTTATATTTTCTCAAGTAAACATTCATTGAATTATGCTTTGTGCTTGAAGATCATTTTCTGATGTATCATCGAATAATTGTGAAATATCTCAAGTAAGCACAGTAGATATATTGTTTGTTCATCATTTTGAATTCAAAACATCATTAGATAAGTCGGGGAAATATTCAAATTTTCATTCTATTATTGATGGGTTTATTATAATTGTATCTGATTTTACAAACAAATAATCTGTTCAAGACCAAGCAAGAAAATACCCAGGATAATTAGTAACAATATGTTTTCAATTAAATAAATTTGCAAAACTAGAATTGAATATAGATTTGGAAATATTGTCATTTTCCATAAATGCTAAAAGTTGATATTTTGTCTTATCATTACTTATACTATAATCATATAATTGTCATTGTGGATCTTTAGGTAGTTTTATCAAAGATTGTACTTTATTTGTTGATCAGTATCAAAACTTTCACTGATACCAAAGTGTTCAATACTTATCAACTTTAATAATTGTTTGAGAATCCGGATTAGGAAAAATATTAGACTCGTTATTTACCATTGATATTTTTAGAGCTTTATCAATAATGGATAAATCAGAAATCCTATTTGAATCTCTACTTTTTCACATCCATTGAGATAACAATAAAAATGCCGCACTTCCTAATACTGCAATAATCGCTATTACAATAATAAGTTCTATCAAAGTAAATGATTTTAATATTCTTTTGATTCTATATGTCATTAATAATCAATAAATATAAATTAAGGAATATATTGTTCAGTAATTGTAGTTATTTTATCTTCAACAATTTCTAGATGAAAAGGAACATAATCATAACTCATATCAAAATCTCATTTTGTTTTTCATTCTTTGATTGCTAAAACAAAATCACTATATGATACTTCTTCATTCCAAGAAATTTCTCAATCAACAATTGAATAAGTTTGCATAATCACTTTTACATCATTTGCAATCAATAATTCTTGCTCAATGTCTGTAGTTACAATGTAATAATCATTCATTGGATAACATTTTTCTTGATTCATTTCTTGTTTCAATCGTTCACATCACTTTGGATCTTTCTCTTCAATGATTTTAGCAGCATTATCTCAAGTATAAAAACCGATACTTGTTGCTTTGATATAATTATTTCATCATAATGTATAAATATCAATTATATAAACTGTTTGCAAATCAGCTTTGGTATTAGATGCACTATTATTGTCAGTTAATGTTTCAACTTGTACAATATTACTAGAGATTTCATCACTAACTAATTGATTCAAGTAATTTAGAATATTTAATTTGTACTGTTTTTTGATTTTTGGTAAAAGGTTATGAATTTTCATTTGAAGTTTACTTAAAGTCTGCATTTTGTATTCTATTGATCTATTGTCTAATCTATTCAATAATTTTTCAAACACAGTTTCTACTTGTACTCTCTTAGTTTCTGTCAATTGGTAATTTGTTGTTACTTTGTTATCTTCAGAATCTATTGATGTAGTCTCTAAAGAACTTTGTCAATAAGAATAAGATAAAGTAAAAAATATTAAACTACAGGCAATAATATATTTTTTCATTTGTTTTTTCTAAATAATAAATAATTTATATTTTATTATTTTGTTTTGAAAATACAAGACCATTCTAGAAAAAACTATTTTACAAATGAAAATAAAAAACCTAAAAAAGCAGTTTTGTAATAAAGCATACAAAACAAGAAAGTTTAAAAAAACCTAATTAAAAATCAAAAAATTACTTGTTCATAAATATTGTCTGTGTAGGATAAGCAAAAGAAATTCACTCTTTATTCATTATTTCAAAAATTTCATAATTAATGGAATTCAAAACCTCTAGCTCATCCTCGATTTTTTTGGAATTAACAGTGAAAACTATTTTGAAATTAAGGCTGTAAGCGCCAAATTCTACAAAATGAACTCTATTCAAAACAACGATTTTATAGTTAGAAAATATGCTCCTTATTATATCAGGAATCTTTTTCAATTTATCACTACTTGTCTCATAAGTAAATCATAAAACGAACTCCACTCTTCTATTTTTCATCATCCTAAAATTGTTTACTCTTGCATTGGTAAGTTCCTTATTGGAGACAATAAGCATTTGTCATTGCAAGGTCTTGATATGAGTAGATTTGATTCAAATTTTCTCTATAGTTCAACTATCTGTACCAACTGAAACAAAATCTCAAATCTTGAAAGGTTTGTCAAAATAAATAGAAAATGAAGAAAATATATCTTGTAATATATTTTGTAATGCAAATGCTATTGCAATTCAACCAATTCATAATGATGTAAGTAGCGGCGTAATTTCAAATCACATATTGATCAAAATCAGCAGTATTCATATTATCCATAAAGATCAATGAATAAGAATTTTGAATAGATTCATCTTGGTCTTATCTCAATTCTTATCTTTATCCAAAAACATTTTAAGTAATCGATAATCTACTATCTTCATTATAATACTAATAGATTCAATTGTTAACAATATTAGTAACAAACTATCTATCAACTTATGAAATCAATTAGAAATATTCAAATATTTAAGTGGGAAGTATAAACAAATAAATACTAAAATGTATTTGGGAAAGTTAACTACTAACTCAAGCAAAACTCATACAAATCAAGCTTCAAATTTTGATTGAAAGGATTTTAGTTTGATAAATAATATTCTTTGTATGAATACAAAAATTAATACTAACAATAAAAAAACTCACAATGAAATTAAATAATTCCATAATGAATTATTTAGAAAAATAGTTCACTTCAAATATCCTACGTACAAACTTACATCCATAATATATAATTTAATTGTAAAAAAACTATACCTAAGTATAGCTTTGATTGTATTATAATTTCTTTTTTCACTTTAACATTCATTTTGAGGCCAAATAAGTTAACCTTTCAATATGATCTTCTATACCTAATAGTTTTTGTAATCATTCATGTTCTTTCAATTTTTGAAGAACCTTTTGTTCTATTTGTCTAACTCTTTCTCTTGTTACACTAAATTCAGCTCAAACTTGCTCTAGAGTATATCTAGGTCAATCTATTCAATATCTCATTTTGATTATTTTTGCTTCTCTTTCATCAAGCATATTCAAAATTCTATCTAAGTTTTTTCTTACAAGTTCCCTTTCTACATGA
>JAZHDC010000052.1:0-25557 GCA_036541305.1 Candidatus Absconditabacteria bacterium | reverse complement strand
AAAAATAATATTATTAAAATAGTTCATCAACTATATTGCACAAAATCAACCATTCAAATAACTATCTTTGTAGATAATGGTAAACTTGCAGCATTAAATTCATTTACAATGGTTATTATACTAGGTAAAACGAATCTTACCAAAACAAATAAAGATAATATAGAAACAAAAAATAATACAATTGGGTAAAGCATTGCTCATATATATTTATTTCTTGTCTCATACAAAAAAGTATATTCATTAGCCAAATATGACAACACTTCAACTAACTCTCAAGAAGCTTCTCAAGATTTTATAATATTCACATCTCACGCATTAAAATACTTTGGAAGTCTGCTTAGACTACGATTCAAATTTTCTCAAGATTTAAGTGAAGTATATATTTGAGTACAAATTGACTTTAGAACAAGATTGTCTGAATTGTCTTTTATCAAAGAAACTGCTTCTAACATTGAAACTCATCATTTAATCAAGTAACCTATCTCTCTCAAGAAAAAAATCTTACTTCTAAGAGAAAACTTCATAGAATCTTTATATTTCATTATTCAGATTAAAAATTCATCAAATTTACTAGTCATTAAATTCTTTTATTTATAAAAATATGCATATAATGAAACTTTAACTAATTGAGGCTGTAAATGATTAACGATATCAAAATCCATAGATATAATTTTGTATAACATTCTATTATTTTGATCGATATTTTTTTCAATATTATTTACAAACTTTAAAAAATTCGTAGCATTAGTAAAGTTCAACTGCATATCCACCCTAAGTTTGTATAAATTAATATCATCATCTACTAATCACAAATCTCAAAAACTTATTGATCATATATTAGATACAATACTCTTATTTGAATTTGGATCCACTAACAATCAATCTACAATGTTGTGAAGAAGTAGCTTTTGATCGAAATCCATTTTCTCAATACTTAATCATGTCATCATAAGATAGTTCCTTACGATTTGTTCTTTTCATGTAAAAGCTGGAGGAAAATTATCACATTTAACATCCATAATATTAGAAGTATATTTTGTATTGTAACAATCTAAGATATTTTCCAAATTATTTTCTATAAAATTAATATCAGCTTTTCTTTGTACTGAGATATCTAATTTTCTTTGGATATCTTTTTCCAACTCTATTTTACTTTCTAATTCTGCTTTTGTATATAACTTTTCAGTATTTAGATCTGAGTAGTATCAATAAAGAAAATATCCAAAAAGCAATAAGGAAAATACAAATATTTTGTGCTTCAATACTGTTACTTTTTTGTGAAAATCTTTATTATCTGTTGTCATCGTTTAGTTTGATTTTAGCATCTAAATTAAATATATAATTGTTATTTACTTTATTATAGGAAGGAATGAGAATTGTATCTACAAAATCAGGACTCATAAACTTATCTATAACCCCTCAAGATATATAAACTTTTTTTATATCGTTTACCTCTCACAAAAGCTGAACACTTTCTTGCGTCACCTTGAAATCAGTCAATATCAAACCAGAGTCTTGAGAATCAATTTTTCTCAAATCTTCATATATTTCTATCAATGAGCTGATAGTTTTATTCCAAGAAAGTGAATTTTCTTTATCAAAAACAAATTCAGATAGTTTAAACTTATTAACTTTAGTATCTTTTGATTCTGTTTCCAATTTAGCGGTTTTTTGTGCGATAACTCATTCGTATTCAGTAATTCATGACTTGTATGTTTTTATCATTACATAATCAAATAACATAAATCACAATAAAACTAAGAAGGCAAATGTAGTTATATAAAAATACACTTCCCATTTGTTGTTCTTTATATACATAAAACCTCTTTTTAATCTTAACTTCATTATTAAGTTGAAAAAAATAAATATAATATAACAAATTATAACTAACTTTCATAATTATGCAAAATTTACTATAGATTTTATAAAATAATACTTATAAGTATAATAAAACAGCAATAAAAAAGATTATTAAAAACATATAAATAATTATAATTAATAATACTCTGTTTTATATGAAATATTTAATGAAATAAAAAAAACGATAATAAAGTTTAATTTAATATCGCTCTTTTTATAGAACAAAAAACATAATTAATTTGAACTAAAATAACTAATAGATTGACTATCTACACTTGAAAATAAATCTTGTAAAAAAGGTCTTTCGTTGATAATTCAAGACAGTTCTTGTGGAAACATTTTATTTTCTCCTATTTGATATGCTTCTCATTCATTAGGTATATCATGATTATAAATAACATACTCATTGCTCTCAACTTTTACATACAAAACCATTGGACTACTTATAAGTGATCATTTCAAAATTTGTCAATCCTTTTCATAATACTCTTGAGTCACTCACCATAGATATAACTTTGCAAATCATTGAAAAGATTCTTTTCACATAACATAATAAGCAACCATTCTAGCTCAATTGTTTTCTCTAATTGCAATATTTTTCCTTACATAGGGTACAATTTTTGAATAAAGCTTATCTTTGTCAATTGAATTCAAATCCATTCATTCTTTGAAATCAACTTCTTGAGGAGCTGCTCAATGAATTCTTTCGTTATTTGATCCAGTAAACATTGCTAATCTAGTATTGTTCTCTAAATTATTTGTCACTTCAGTTTGATATTTCAAGATATTGTTAATTACTACATTTACTACGTATTTATTTTTTTGTGATAGTGTATTTGTATAACTTGCTAAGAATAATTGTTCTAATAATCTTTCCTTTTGAATCTTTCAAGAATCAATTAAATTGATAAACTTATTAGTTTGTTCATCAATCTTATTTAAATCACTAGCTACTGGCATGTATGAAGCCAAGCTAATATTCATTGTTCACATAAAGATAATTAATAATAATATTTTTTTCATTGTGTATTTTTTATTTTTAAATAATTAATTTTAAAGATTTATTCTATAATTGCAAATTAATTAAATATTAATTTTAATTTTCTATTTACTTTTCACAATATTTCATATAGCAAATAGCAAATAGCATTAGCGATAGAAGATTGGAGATACATATCTTTTTTCTTTTGTTGTATTGTAGCACCCCTTCTTTGGTCTTCCCCAGTTTTGATTATAGCGATAGAGATAGTAAATAGTGTAGATTATAACTATTTTCTATTTACTATTGCAATCTGCTAAATCGGGAAGGACGAAAGGATGGGTGTTACAGTTGTCGTGAAAAGCGATAGCAATTGTATATAGTGTAGATTATAACTATGTTCTATTTACTATCGCAATCTCCTAAATGGCAGTCTGCTGAATAGCAAATGGCGATAGCGATAGGAGATTGTAGTAAATTATTATAACAATCTCCTATGTACAATTGCAATATGCTATATTGAAATAGGTTAAATAAAAAAAGAAAGGGCACCCCCTCTCTTTCTATCACACAAACACACTGAGCAAATCTTCATAAACCCTAATTTTTTATCATTCAATGATCAGTTGAAGATTGTAAAGTAGGTAATTGTGGTTGATTTTGCATTGCAACTCAAGCTTCTATTTTTATAGCAGGCTGAGTTTCAATTGGTTCATCACCAGCACTTAAATGAACATTTGATTCACTTTTGTTTTTATTTAATAAGTTTTGCTCCCAATCTAATGAATAAACTCTAAAGGGATGCTCTTCAGCTACCCGATATCATTTTATTACAGATAAACACTTAACCATATTTGATTGCCAATTAATCGGAGATGATGCATAAATAGCGTCACTAGCATTTCAATATCTTGATAATTGGTCAATACTCCAGTATTTATTTAAATATTTATTATTCAATGTAGCATATATTGCTTTAGCTCAAGCTAATGGAGAATCAAATCCTCTTCTATCTCATCTATCATTATTACCTACGTTACCAACATTATAAAGAGAATTTCTTGCATAATGTTTTCACAATCATGTTTCAGAAAATCAAATACAAATTCACATATCCACGTCTATATTATACTCTCTTGCAGCATCTTCCCATAAAGAAAGCTGAGAAAAGCTACTACTAGCAAAAATGTTCAAAAAGTTTTGTCTTCTTTCATTCAAAGTATTTCATTTCATATATGAAATTTTTGTTAGATCTATAGGTTTTGAATATCTATCTTTTAGATATTTTAGATGATAATCGTTCTTTAAACCATTTTTAGAAACAACTCAACTTAAGTCCATAATAGTCAAAGGATCAATATACTCTCAGTTTTTGATTATTTCAAAATGCAAATGTGGTCAGGTAGTCAAAAGTCATGCACCTCTAGTTCATGGCTTTCCTCATATAAGTCAAATAAGTTGTCACCTACTTACATAATCTCATGGTTGAACAAATATCTTGTTCATATGAATATATACTGTAACATATCAATACTTATGGAACATTATCATCCGATTCAATCAAGGTCAATCTTGATTTACCACCTTATAAACTATTCCATTTGCAGGAGAATAAATTTCAGATCATTGTGGACGAGGAATATCTATTCATTTATGTAATACTCAAAACTCTTTTTGATAATCCTTATCGTCAAAATAAGAAGATATTCTTTTTACTCACAAAACAGGCCAAGTAAAGAATTTATCTCAATCATCTCTTTCTTTTGATTGCAATAATGGTCTAATGTTTACTCATCAAGTAATTTCTGTTTGTTCTAGTCTCTCCTTTTTTTCAGTTAGTAATTTCTTTATTTGATCTTGTAGATTAACTTTATTTGACGTCAACTGCTCATATTTTGTATCTAATTCTATTTTGTCATCCTTGAAAAATTGGAACAACTCTATTACATACTTTTTTTGTTGTTGCATTGATTCAACTTCTATTTTGTATTCTTTTACCTCCAAAGAATATTGAGATTTCATATCGTTTAATATTTGAGAATGTTGTGCAAATTTCATACGCTTTTTATTGACAACATCTAACAACTCATCTAATTTGAAAGTTAAAGAATGAATTACTTCTTCAGTAGATAAGGTTTCTGCTATATTTTCTGATTTTACGAACAACTTCAAATCGTCTACATTTTTATTGTCAGAATAATAATCATTATTTATTTTGTACAATAAATTAGTATAACTGGACAAATTATCTTTTGTTTCATCAATTGACTCTTTCATCTCATCTAATTGGTCTTGTAATTTTTTCAGTTTTACTGAAAAATCTTTTATTTTCATTAGTCTGTCTTCTACTTGCTTTTTGGTATCAGCAATATCTTTCATAATTGTTTTAATAGTATTCAAAATGTCTGAATACTTACCATCAATCTTGGTCTTTCTAGATGAAACCTCTGCATATTGTCTTTGTACTTCATTATATTGAGTAGACAACATGTCTAATTGCTCTTTTACTCTTTCTGTATCAAAAACTACTGAAAATGCTTGATTTTGGTATAAATCATTAATATCTTTCATTTTTCTCTCTCTAAAATCATCTATAGCATTTGCCTTTTTCCCTACTTCAGAAAGTTCTTTTTCAGCTTGCTCTTCGTACTCATCAGATTCACTTACTACTTCACTTTCTTTGCTTTCTTTGATTTGTGCAAAACTTAATGGAATAGTAAAATTAATCAGTAATACAAACAAACTAATAAGTTTTATATTATAAATGTGTGTGTGTGTGTTTAACATTTTTGATTTTTATTTATTTAAACTTAGTTTGATAGTTTCTTTTCTTTTGGCTACTACTAGCATTCTGTTCTTGTCTGTTCAAATTGGATAACATCACATCAAAGTCAAATATTGTCAATCATAATATTGATCTATTACTTCTTTTACTCTGTTTGGAGTTTTTACTAAAATTTGTTCTACATCATACTCGTACAGCTTTCAATCTCGCATCAATTCAATACTATCTCATTTCTTCAACTTCCGTAGTTTGGAAAAAATCTCTCAGTAAGGATTCTTTTTCCACCAATAATAACTTGTGTGTCCAAATATTAGTGTATTTCAAACTTCTCAAGGATTGGTAGTAAATGGATATTTTACTACTCACTTAAATAGTTCTGCATCATAGTTTGCATCTTCTATATCTTGAGTAGTTTTATACAAAACATCAGCTACAGGAGCATCTACTCATATAGAAGTTATTCTAATTCTTTTATGTGGAGGCAATATATTAAAATTAAATGAGTATTTACTTAATTTTGTTTTTAAATATTTTTCCATATCTTTTTTGTATATTTCCTTTTCTCACTTTATTTTTACATCTTTAATTTTATCTTCAAAATATTTTTCAAACTCACTTATTGAATTTTGAGTTTGCTCTTTTATATTATTCTCTCACAAACTCTTAATTGTAAAAGTTTTTTCTTCTTGTGATGATTCTAAGTTTGTATTATTTATATCTCAATAACCAAATCTATCTTCAATTGATTGTTTGAATACTTGAAAATTTATAAATCAATATCATACAATACTTACAAAAGCTAATGTTGCAACAAATCATAAAATTTCTCATGTAGTTCACACAAGAAATCTTTTTAATTTCATTTTTTTTATGTACTGATCCAAATCGTTTAATTTTAACTGTTTCATTGTGTTTTGTGTTTGTGTTTTAAATGTTGTGATTATTAATAGTTTATAGAAATACTATAAATTTGTCAAAAATTTAATCACTATTATCAATTTGAGTCTTGACATTTCATATAATTGTAATAATTTATTTTCCAATATCAACTGATTTTATTCAAGAATTTTGCTTACACAAAATGAAAACTTGATTTAAGCAGTTTCGTTTTACCTTACAAAATATTAAATGTGCAGTTAATTTAAAAATGTTTTCTTGAATGAAAATTTTTTACAAAAACATATATAGAAATTGCTTTCTATTTCAAAACTGCTAATTTTATGTTTTAAATTTTAGTTATTTTTCATCTTTTTTGAATTTTTGTTCTCAAGCTCTTCCAATACTTGTAGGATTTTTTTGAACTGAAAGGGAGAAACAACTATTGGTGTATTATTCTTTATATCATTTAATAGATTTATAAAATTTTCTTGAGGGAAAATATAGTTTACATTTTTTTCAAATTGTTCTCTACTCATTCATTTGATAATCATTTCTTGTGGTAATAATTCATTGTCTATAAGTTCCAAAACAATTTTTCACCAACTAATTCAATTGATTATACAATTATTCAAATAATTGACCAAATAATTTTGATAATCA
The DNA here is from genome assembly GCA_036541305.1 of Candidatus Absconditabacteria bacterium. GTDB lineage: Bacteria > Patescibacteriota > Gracilibacteria > Absconditabacterales > Absconditicoccaceae > JAZHDC01. The sequence continues at coordinate 18,394 of JAZHDC010000052.1, read as the reverse complement.
TTAAGATCTTCACACAATAATAGCATGTTTTTGTTCTCAAAGTCTATAAATGCTTCAACACTCATATAATAATCTTGTGAATCAATCTTGACCAAAACAAAATCATTATTCTCAATTTTGAATCAATATATCAATATATTTGAATTTGGGTCTAAATTATATAATTGCTTTAGTTCTTTGACATATTCGTGAAAATACTTGTCCACAAAATAGTCACTAAACTCAGAATATTCCTCTTTCAAACTAATTGATAAAGCATTTATCAGATCTGACTTATTTATTGATCAGTTCTCATTTATTATCTCTCAAACTTTCTTTTCTATTATCTTATTGAAATTAATTTTGTTTGTTCATTTATTATTAGATGAAATATTATTCAACTTATTACTTAAATGCATAAATATAGATTCTAGCAACAATTGTAACTCTGTATCTACATAATCAATTGTTCACAATAGGTCCACAATCTCATGTAAATCTTTGTCCATAAAAACATTAGGTTTGTTTAGATATACAGCTCTTACTAGAGTTTTAATTTCTGATAATAATCTATTTGGATTGTATCATCTCTTTTCAATAGAATCTAACAAAAACTGAAATTCAGCAGCTATATTATTGGGATTTTTTATTAGATAGTATTTATTGATACCACAATAATCCATTAGTCAATCATTTGAAAAAAACAATATTTCATCATTATCAACTTTGTAAAAGTATCTAATATTATCAATTTCTAAAGATTTTATTCAAAGATTGGAATTCATACATACATACTGGCTACATTCATAATCATTCGAATTAATAAATAACTGTTTCACACAATATTGTGCAAATGAAGAATATGAAAATAATTTATATTCTTGAGCGATGAAAAACTGGGACAATTCTTTCATCAAATTGTATAAATTAATATTTCAAACTACATTAATAATTGATGCAATATTCAAGACAATGTCAGATTTTTTGTTACTGTAAAGCAATTTATAATCATTTTCAGTATCATTCATAAATCAAAGCAAATGTAAGTTTACTTTTCTAATTCAATAATTACTATTAGCGTTTTCTTCATCACAACTAAGATTATAAAAATATAGGAATCACAAAATTCCTTCTATTACTAATTTGAGATTAAATATAGAAGTAGAATTATTTAATACAAAATAGTTACTTTCAATAAAATATATTAACTTGTCATAATCTAAATTTCATTTTTTATCTTGTATTTCTCTAATTAAAAGTCCATTCTTATCAAGGAATAATCCTAAGGATTTTAATAATGACTCTTTGTTACATCACTGAAACAACAACAACGAGAAATTTTGTTTAAGTTGCACAATTCAATCTTCAAAAGAAAATATTAACAATTTTTTATCGTTCAAATACTTTTGGAAATACTCTTTAGTCATAATTAATCTTTCTTTTCAATAACTATAATAGTATAACTCTCAGTCAAGTTCAAATTGTAGTATTTGTGAATCTCAAAATGGTGATATTATTTGATTAGTTTTGTAAATATTTTTTCTCAACAAATATTCTAATACGTTTAGGTACTGCTCTTTTCAAATACATCATTCTACATATCACTTGAAATTTTCAAATTTACTATTATCAACCTCTACACACTTACTAGTATCAATATCTTTTTTTAGTGATTTCAATACTGGATATTCTTTGTTTATCAAAAAAGATTCTATTATATAATAGTCTTTTTCTCAAAGCGCCTTTATTAATTCCGTTTTGTAATTATGCTCTTGATTAGCATACAAATCAGTAATAGTTGATTTTCAATGTGTATCTAATTTTCTCATTAATATTATAGAAATTAAAATATTAATTATTTAACTTTAATTTAAGAAATGTCAATAGTTTTTGAATACTTATCTAAATTTCTATCATCTGTTTCAAAGTCATTTCATATTTTATTAATATATGCATTAAACATTTTCTCTACAAAATGAGGCATTTCTTCTTCTATTTTTCACAAAAGTTGAGAGACTTTTTTTCTCTTTGAAATTTTTTCCAAAGGACACTCTGCTTTCAATGGAACTAATCATAATATATTTCAATATTTAACGATATCAGACTCTCTAATACGGGCTAATGGTCTGATAATAGAAAAGTCTCATTTTCTCATTTTATTTACAGGAGGCATAATTTTTAGCCGATTACTACTATCTACATTCATAAATAAAGTAGTAATAATATCATCCATATGATGTCAGTATGCTATTTTAGTAGCTCAAATTCTCTCAGTAAGCTTGAATAGAGCGATTCTCCTTGCATAAGTACACCATTGACAAGTTTGTCAACTTTCAATTCATTCTTTAAGTTTGCTAGTTGGAGGTATTTCCATTGGTTGTATTATATAATCTAGATTATATGATTTGAAAACTTGGATTAATTCCTGTTCAAATATTTTGATTCAAGGAACTTGAGGAACAATATATACTGGAATAAGCTCAAACTTGAACTGTGAATTATGTTGCAAATGTGCAAGAACATCTAGCAAAGCTAGAGAATCCTTTCATCATGAAACTGCTACAATAATCTTATCTCAATTCTGTATCATCCCAAATTTTAGTATTCATCATACTACTTTTTTTCTTACTAAGTTTACTAATTTTGACATATATAATTATTATAATATCACTAAATTTGTTGTAAAGATTATATACTTATTTATTATATTAATGCAAGAAATATTATTTTATTAATCATATAATTTTTTTTGACAATATTGGAAAAATCTATATGATTTATATAATTAAATTATAACAAAAAAAAATGTGAGAAAGATTTGAATGAAACTACTGAAATTGATGAGATAATTATGAAAGAAGTAAAAGTAGGAACTCAAGAGAAAGGTCAAGACCTACTGAAAGAATGAGATGAATTCAAAAACAAACAAGCAATGAAATAATGATTGCAATGTGATGTTGAAATATAATAATTTCTCCAAGATGAGACAGTAATTATAGAGATGAAAGACAATCTTTATCTAATCATCCACAAAGATACTATGAAAATATGTCTGAAGAAGAACTAAAAGAACACATAAACTACTCTCTAAAAAAAATTTGACAATCTAATGATCAAATGGAAGAGCAAAAATGGGCGAATGAATACGAAGCTGCAAAAAGAGAATTGGATTATAGAAGAAATAGATGATATGATAGAGATTATGGAAATGAATATTATTCTTGTGAAGATGAATGGGAAGATTTTTATTGAGACGATTATGAGTATTGACGCCAAAGCTCATATAGAAATAAAAGGCATAGAAGGTTCGAATACAACGAAATACCAAGAGTAATAAGAATATCTATCGTATGATGAAAATACACACATAGATATGCCAAAATCAAATCACGAGATCCAGGTAAATGGAACTTGAAAAAAGAAAAGACCACATTCTTAGAAAGCAAATGAACAATAAGTCTTAAAAGATGATCTTATATTGAAACTGATTTGTACTTTGAAAATGATTGAAAACATGAATATCCAGATTTGAATATAGTATATCGCCATGATGGTTTGATACTATTTACATTAGAATGAGTAACTAGATGAAAATATATAGACGAAATTAGTAGAAATGAAATATACACTATCAAGTTCAATGACTGAAACCGCCTAAAAGTAAAATTCAATTAATACAAAAAAAAATCAGCAATTTCTGCTGATTTTTTATGTTTATTGTTGAAAATTATTTACTTTTATTCTCCTTTTTATAATTTTGAGAAAGTAAATATATTAGAGGTGTAGCTAAGAATATTGAAGAGAAAGTTCATGCAGCTACTCATACTCAAAGAGTAAAAGCAAATGTTTTTAGTATTCAAGTTCCGAATATAAACATTGCAACTACTACTAGTAAAGTAGAAAGAGAAGTCCCAATTGATCTTCTCATTGATTGCCAAAGACTACTCTCAAAAACCTCAGAATAACGCATTTTTCAAGTATTTAAAGATCATTCATGTAGATTAATATTTTCTCTTAATCTATCAAATATAATAATAGTATCATTGATACTATAACCCATAATTGTAAGCAATGCTATAATAAACACAGAGTCAATTTGAACTGAAGGATTGAAATACATTAGTAGTCAGTAAGCTCAAGCAGGTAGTCAAATATCAAATAATGTTGTAAAAATAACTACTCATGCTAATGTTAACGGAGGAACTATTTTTCTCATTCATGAGAAAGCAAACAAAATATAGATTGCCATAAACAACAATCATATTGCTAACGACCGCATAGCAGACTGTTTCATATAATTTCCAATACTTGCTCATATAATAGTAGTTTCCATAACATCGTCTACAGATTTTATAACTTCACTCTCTTCAAGATGTTCTACTGCCAATTCTGAAAGAGTCATCACAAATTCATCGTCAGAACTTTTAGGTTGAAATAAAATATTAGTATTTCAATCTTTTTCTCAAATATACAAGCGAGTATCTTTATAATTATTATCTAACAAAAATGTATTAAGATCGTTCTCTAAAGATTTTGTATCAGTTACTTTTGGAACAACTATTTCCAATCATCAAGTAAATTGAATTGAAAAACTAAGATTAAACAAAAATAAAACTACTGATAAAACCAATAATCATATGGACAATGTAACCCATTTTTTTGAATTCTTTATAATATTGAACATTTTATATTATTATCAATTAAATATCTGATTTTTTAATTTTTTTTAAAGCTATTTTAGCTGCGGTTTCTTGTGCTCTTTTTTTACTAGTTCAAGTTCATTCTCACAAAGCCTTACCATTCAACTTAACAATTGTCAAATATTTTTTTACATTTCACTTTGAATCAACTTCACTTTCAATATCTTCATAATCAGGAAGTACTTTATACTTTTTTTGTATTAACTCTTGTAGTTCACTTTTACTACTTTTTATATCAATGCTAAGATTATTTACTCTTGAATATATATATTTCTTTATGAAAAATTCAACTGATTCTACTCACATATCTAAATATATATATCCTATGAATGCCTCCAAAGCATCTGATACGATTGCTGCTTTGAATCTTCCTCAAGCTTTTTCCTCTCAATTTGATAAACAAATATACTCATTCAATTTGATGTCAATTGCAACTTCTGCCAAAGTTTCTTCTCTTATAAGTGCAATTTTATACAAAGTCAATTTTGATTCTTCGTAATCTGGATAATCTAGGTAAAGTAACTTCGCTATGATAAATCCTAATATTGCATCTCAAAGAAATTCTAATCTTTCGTTGTGAACAATAACGTCTTTGAAATCAGAAGAATAGGACTTGTGTACCAATGAAGTCATCAATAAATCGTCATCTTTAGATAAGTTAACATCAAGTCATAATGATGAAATATATTGTTTTAAAGGCAAAATCGCGTTATTATTGCAAACTCTCATTTTCTTTATAACATATAAAAATTATTCTCACTCTTCTATCAATATTTTGTGTCAAATTCAATTTATTAGCTTGAAACTTCAATCGTCTCAATATCTTTTAGCCAACTCTACCATTTCATTTAATATAACCTTCTTAGGGGTTTTAATTACTTCAAACTCAATATATCAAAGCAAAAAAATGGCTCTATCAATTAGATCCATTTCTTCAAATTTGAAGCTGTCACTTACACTATTTATTATATTATTAATTCTTTCATAGTAATCGTCAAATAATGGAACTACCTTGTTTATATATTCAAGGTCTATTCATTCAGACTTTTCTTTTTTGAAAAAATTATTTATTACATAATGCACTTCAGCTTCAAATTCACTTATCTTATAATAATCTTTTATTATATTTTTTATATTGTCTCTTTCTTCTTGATTGCTTTCGTGTCGAGTAATAGCCTTATCTTCTTTGAAAATTCTATCAAACATCTGTTCTTTAGTAGAACTTAGTTTCATAAATAAAATTTCATAAAAAAAGTTCAATGTTATCTTTCTTGCGTTTATTCTAGCTTTTACATTCATAATTTAGTCTTTAGAAGAAAAAAAATTAGCTTTCAATTACTGTTTGTTTTCATCTCTGTTTTATAACAAGTATTTGTTTTCAAGCATAGAATCAACAATGTGGACATACTCTATGTGAAAGCTTAAATTTTCAACATTCCTTACATTTAACTAAGTTGGTAACATTAGTCAATTTCTTTAATGTTAGTCTTTCCCATTGAGAGTGTCTTATACTACTTTTTCTTATAGATATCTTTTTTCTTGGTCAGATCATCTCTTATCAATTTAATGTTTAAAACGGTATAATTTAAATAGAAGGTACAACTTCAACGAGTGTCTTAAGATATTTTCTTCAATCAAATCTTAAGATTTTCTTTTTTCTAAATTGAACTTGTCAATCAATACTTGCATGAATTGAAAAATCTTTTCATACGTAAGTATTTTCTCAACACTTAAATTTATCACCTTTTTGTCTTACTATGATGTTTCAAGCAGTTGCTATTTGTCATCAAAATAACTTCACTCATCTATACTTTGCTTTGGAATCTCTTAGATTTTTGGCACTTCACGCTGCTTTTTTATGAGCCATTTTTTTTCAATTATAAAATTAAATTTTCAATAGTTATAGTTTATAAGTATTTTTTTATAAAATGCAACATCTTATGCATCTGAATTTTCATCGATTTCATAAGTTCATATTGGACGACTTTCTACAATCGAGTCATCTTCATAGGTATCATCTTCGATATAATTCTCTCACTCTACTAACTTTTTCTTAAAAGGCTTTCAAATTGGAAGCAATCTTCAAATAATAACATTAGATTTTAGATCATCTAACCTATCTACAGATCATTTTGTAGAAGAATCTACCATTACTCTCATTGTCTCTTGGAAAGAAGCTGCTGATAACCATGAATCACTTTCTTTTGCTACTTGTGTTAATCACAATACTAATCTTTCTCATTTTGCTACTATTTTTCAAGCTTCTTTCAATTCAATATTCACTTTTTGGAAGTCTTCATACTTGATAATACTTCATGGAATAAATGAACTGTCTCATGTATCTTCAATTAACACTTTTCCAAATAATTGTTTTACAATGATTTCCATGTATTTATCATCCACTTCTTGTCATTGAGAAGTAAACACTTTCTTTATTTCTCTAACAATATACTTTTGTGCTTCGATATCTCATACAATTTCTTTGAACTCTTTAACATCTAAAGCTCAAGAAGACAATATTTGTCATTTGTATACATAAGCATTTGGTTTAACAAGCAACCTTGTACCAACAGACAAACTTTTCTTTGCTCTATTTATTACTCACAATACTATATAATCATTGTTGACCTCTAATACTTCTCACTCTTCTTTTACTTTCAAATGGCTTTTACCTTTATCTCAATAGATTCATCATCTTTTCAAAATGTCTCCAACTTTAACAGTGATTTTATAATCAGGTTTAACAATATATACTTTTGGTTCTGGATCAGAAGTAATTTCAACTTCTATTACTTTACCTGATTCAGATAGGGATATAACTCAATCAAATGGAGCTATAATTGCTGGTTTTTTAGGTTTTCTAACTTCAAATAATTCTTCTACTCTCTTGATACCTTGAGTAATATCTCAATCTGAAGATGCAATACCTCAAGAATGGAAAGTACGCATAGTCAACTGAGTTCATGGTTCTCAAATAGATTGAGAAGCAATCACTCAAATTCAAGTTCATATTTCAACTTCTTTTCTAGTAGAAAGATCCATTCAAAAACACTTCTGACACACTCAACTAGTAGTCAAACAAGTTAATGGTGATCTAACTAATACTTTTGTAATATTGTTATCTTCAATCTTAGAAATTGAAATTTTATCTATTAAAGTTCAAGATTTCAATATTAGATTTCACTTCTCATCAAATAAGTCATCTAATAAAGTTCTTCAGAAAATTAATGAACCAAAATCTTCTTGTCTGATCTCAGATTCTTCCTTTGTAATTAGCAATCATTCACTTGCTCAACAATCGTCTTCTCTAAGTACAACTTCTTGTGATGCATCTACAAGTCTTCTTGTCATATATCAAGACTCAGCAGTTCTAAGAGCAGTATCTGCCTTTCACTTTCTGGCTCAGTGAGCTGAAATAAAGTATTCAATTGGTGAGAATCATTCAATCAATGAAGACTTGATAGGTAACTCAATAATCTCTCAAGAAGGAGAAGCTACTAATCATTTCATTCAAGATAACTGGGTCAACTGTGACCAGTTTCATCTTGCTCAAGAATCAATTAATTTATAAATATTGTTTCAATCTTTGTAATCTCTCTTGATTTTTTGTTCAATCTCAGCTTTAACATCAGACCAAATCTTGATTATAGATCTATGCTTTTCATCATCAGATAAGAATCATTTATACCAATAGTTGTGAATTTTACTAACTTTGATTTCTCAATCTTCAATTAATGCTTTTTTCTCAACTGGAACACGAATATCAAAAATATTTATAGTTATTGATGATAAAGTAGCATATTTGAATCACCAATCCTTAAGATCATCTGCTACTCTAACAGTTTCTTCTCTTCAATATTGATCGTATATTTTATCTAATAATTTTTTAAGTTGTTTTTTTGTGAATTTCTCGTCAACAAATCTAGTTCTTTCTGGTAGAATATTATTGAACAATACTCTTCAAACAGTAGATATTTTTTCTTCTCAATTAAATTTGAAAGAAACAGTATCTAACAATTTCAAATTTCAAGCATAAAAATGTTCTACTACGTCTGAAATTGATGAAAAATGTCAAATGATATTCTCTGTTTTCCCATAATCAGAAGTAAGATAATATACTCACAAAATCATATCTTGAGTATGAGTAATAATCGGTTCTCAAGAAGCCGGTTTCAATATATTCATTTCTGAAGATATTAAAGTAGCTGCTTCATGTTGAGCTTCTTGTGATAAAGGAAGATGAACTGCCATTTGATCTCAATCGAAATCCGCATTGAAGGCAGGACAAACTAAAGGATGAACTCTAATTGTTTTTCAAGGCATTAATTTAATTTTGAATGCTTGAATTCACAATCTATGAAGTGTTGGTGCACGATTCAATAATACATACTTATCTTTTATAACATCTTCTAATATTTTCAATGCTATAGGACTTTCATCCTTGATAAGCTTTTCAGCTTGTTTTGGTGTATGTGATATTTTTCTTTCAATTAATTTTCCAATAATAAAAGGTGTAAATATTCTTACTGCTATATACAATGGCAATCAACATTCATTTAGCTTTAAATTAGGTCACACAGTAATAACAGAACGTCATGAATAATCTACTCTCTTTCAAAGCAAATTTTTTCTAAATATTCATTCTTTTCAAGATAACATATCAGTCAGTGATTTGAAAACTTTTACTCAAGCTCACATTTTTGACATAGCATCTCTTTCTCATATAATAAGATTGTTTACTGCTTCTTGTAATAATCTTATTTCATTCTTTCTAATAACAGCAGGCATTCAAGCTTGAATCATCTTATTCAATCTTAAATTTCTCATCAAAACACGTCTATAGTACAAGTTGATATCAGATGAAGCAAATTTTCATCATTCCAATTGAACTACAGGTCTCAAATCAGGTGGTATAACTGGCAAAAATTTAATCACCATCCACTCTGGTCTAACTCAAGAAATATGAAGATTAATTAATAATCTTAACTTCTTAAAAGATTTTTCTCTTTCTGGTCATTTTAATTTAGAGAATCTTTCTAATAAATCCTTAATATCTTCTTCAATATTAATATCTTTCAATAGATTTTCTACTGCTGACGCTCAAGATTCAAATTTAAATATTCACTCATATTTATAAAATATATTTCTATAATCACTTTCTAATATTGTTGATCATACTTTTAAGTTAGCAAGAATTGATTTTACTCTACTATACTCTTTCTCTAATTTTCATTTATTGTCGTTGAATAGCTTTTCTTTTTCAGCTTTTTTTGCTTTTAATTCTGATCAAGATAACTCCTCTATTCACTTAAGTTCTTCTTTATATATTTTGTCTAACTCTTTTAATTTGGCTTCAAAATCTTTGTCAAGATTAGCAATTGCATTTTTCTTTTGCTTATCTTCTACTGTATTAGTAACGATGTATTTTACAAAATATAAAATTTTCTCTATCTCCTTTACAGATAGGTCCAATAATAATCAGATTCTAGATGGAGTTGCTTTAACGTACCAAATATGAACAACTGGTACAGCTAAATCAATATGTCCCATTCTCTCTCTTCTTACTCTTGTACTAGTTACTTCAACCAAACATCTCTCACAAATTATCCCTTTGTATCTAACTCATTTATACTTACCACAACTACATTCGTAATTTCTCATTGGTCAAAATATCGTTTCACAAAACAGACCTTTCTGTTTTGGCTTTCAAGTTCTATAATTAATTGTATCTGGTGACTCAACGGTTCATTGAGACCACCCTTTAATATCATCTGGTGAAGCTAACTTTACCATCAATCAATCAAATTTAGCTTTTAACATAAATGAAATCTTAAGAATAAAATTTAATATTGTCTTTTTCAAATTACTCTAGCTCTCAAAAGTCTTCAAGTTCTTCAATTACTTTATCAATAATTTCTTGTTTCTCCTCTCTTGAGTCAATAATGCTATCTGATAAAATCATTTCCTTTGCATCATAAGCAGTAATTCACTTCAATCATAGATTATTTATCTTTTCAATTCTTGTTTGATGTAATTTTTGAGCCTCTTCTCTTGTTAATGGTACGATATTCTGTGAAATTCACTTTAGTACGTACAATAATAGATTAAATGATTCTGGCAATCAAGCAACTTTGATTTTTCATCATTTCACAATTGCTTCATAAGTTTTATTCCTTCATAGAACATCATCAGACTTGATAGTTAACATTTCCTGCAGTGTATAAACTGCTGAATAAGCTTCAAGTGCCCAAACTTCCATTTCTCAGAATCTTTGTCATCATTCTCTTGCTTTTCATCATAACGGTTGTTGTGTAATCAATGAGTATGGTCAAACTGATCTTGCATGGATTTTATCTTCAACCATATGAACTAGTTTTAGAATATGCATATATCAAACTGTTACTTCATTTTCATATTGTATTCAGGTTCTTCAGTCATATAATTTTGATGTTCAATTTTCTGGAAACTTATCTAAATGTTTTAAGTCTTCTTCTGGTACTCACAATCATTCCAATTTTACTCTTATATTTTCTTTTCTCATGTCTTCAACTCAAAAGTTAGAAAACAATGGAACAGCGAATTTTCTTCATATTAATTTAGCAATCATTCATAATTGAGTTTCTAGTGTTTGTCAGATATTCATACGAGATAATACTCACAATGGATTCAATGCGATATCAATTGATTGTCAATCATCTGTAAAAGGCATATCTTCTTCAGGAACTACTACAGAAATAATTCACTTATTTCAGTGTCTTCACGCTAATTTATCTCAAACCTCAATTTTTCTTGTTCTAGCAACATATACTTTTACTTTTTTTCTAACTCAAGCAGGCAAATTATCTCATTTCTTTGAATCTAATAATACTACATCAATTATTTTACCTTCACTTCATGACGGTAAATATAATGAAGTATCTCTATAACTTTTTGATTTATCTCCAAATATTGCTTGAATAAGTTTTTCCTCAGGAGATAATTCTCATTCACTTTTTGGAGTAATCTTTCATACTAATATATCTCATCATTTAACTGTTGCTCAAATTCTTACAATTCAGTCTTCATCTAGATTTTTTAATTTAGCAAGAGAAACTCAAGGAATGTCATTTGTAGTTTCTTCTGGTCAAAGCTTTGTATCAGCTACTTCGATCTCATATTCTTCAATATGTATTGAAGTCAGTTCATCATCCTTTACTAATCTTTGTGAAATAACAATGGCATCTTCATAATTGTATCATTCCCAAGACATAAATGCAACTTTAAGATTTTTTCATAGAGAGATTTCTCAGTCTACTACTGATGGTCCTTCAGCTAAAATATCTCAAGTAGATACAGTTTGTCAAAGTGTAACTTTTGGAGATTGGTGAATAACACTCTTTTGATTTGATCTTTTGAATGTTATCAATTCATATTCCTTTGTTCACAATGATTTGTATTTTACTCTTACTCTTTTTCAATCTACATATATAACTTCTCATTGATCCTCTGCTCTTATACAAGCATAAGTCATTCATGCTATATCTGACTCCATTCAAGTTCACACTAATGGCGAAGTAGGCTTTATCAATGGTACTGCTTGACGCTGCATATTTGTACCCATGGCAGCACGAACTGCATCATCATGTTCAACGAAAGGTATCAACGATGTATTAGGACTGAATATTTGAGAAGGATTAACATCTACGTGCGTAACATCATTTACATGGAAAATCTCCATATCCATAAAATGTCTTCAAGGTACACGCTTAGATAAAATATTTTTGTGTTCATCTAATGGTATTGTAATATCAGCAATCACGTACTTTTCATCAAACTCAGGAGAAATATATTCTATCTCTTCTGTTAAAAATGGTCTTAATTGAACAATATTTCATTTTTTTCAAAGTGCTTTTTCAATTGATTGTGCTTTTTTTGAATCTATAAACTCTCAGTCAGAAAGAAGTTTTTTTCATTTATCATCAAATAAGTCTTCATCTGCTATTCTATTTACAAGTTCTGAAGCTATTGCTTTTCAACTTCTCTTTACGATTACTGCTGGTGTTTCCACAAATCAGTCTTCGTTTAACCTAGAATATAATGATTGATAAACTACCAATCAAATGTTTTGTCACTCTGGAGTTTCAATTGGACATATTCTTCAGTAATGAGATTGATGTACATCACGAACTTCAAAAGTAGTTGTTTCTCTTTTCAATCATCCAGGTCAAAGAGCTGTAATTCTTCTTTTATGTTCTACCTCTGCCAAAGGATTAATTTGATCCAAGAATTGTGACAATTGAGAAGTTGCAAAAAAGCTCTTAATAGAATTATCTAGAATTTTGAAATTAACCAAGTCAGTTACTTTTACTATTGTTTTCAAAAGTACATCCTCAATTTTATTTTTCTTAAGTGTATCTAAGTGAGATTTTTTTAGTTTTGTTCACTTTTCAATAATGATTTTATTCTTAACAATAACATCTTCTAACAAAATTCTATCCACAACCTTATCAGCTAGATTTTCATCTCATTCTCTTAGAACAACTCTATCTTCAAGACTAATAACACTAAGCTTTCATTTAACACTTTTTGTAAACTTTCTCATTACTGGTTGTAAATGAGAATATAGTATTTCTCACATAGTTCTGATACGTCTATTAGATAGATGATCTATATCATCTACATAATATCTTCTCTTGTTATTTGCAAGACAACACAAGTATTTCAATGCTTGTATCATATCATCTACATCAAATAAGTTAGAATTAGGATCAGTCAACTTTTTATTTAATCATAATTTGGCATTGATTTTACGTCTAGCTATTCTTCACAATCTCATTCTATCAGGATCAAGGAAAAGAGACTTAATGTAATCTAATGCACTATCAGCATCAATTAATTCTCACGGTCTAATTTTGTTGTAGATAAATTTTGCAGCATCTTCAGCATTTGAAGTAGTATCTTTATCTAATGTATATTTTATATAATCAAAGTCTTCATCATCAAAAACTCATTTGAAATATTCTTGTATACTCTCATTTGTTTCCAATCAAAAAATTCTCAATAAAGAAGTTATTGGAAATTTCCTTGATTTGTTAATTCTAACAACAACATTTCAAGATTTTTCTGTAAATATTTGTAACCAAGGTCAATTTTCAGGTATTAATTTAAATGAATAAGAAAAATCTTTCTTATCAAAGCTATAGAATATTCAGTATGATCTGATTATTTGTGAAATAACAACTCTTTCAACTCAATTAATAATGTATGATCACCATTGTGTCATAAGAGGTAATATTCATATATTAGCCGGCTTTCTTTTATTGTCGCGCTTTGTATCAAAAATAACTTCTCAACTTTCTTGATCTATTATTTTAACTCTTCAACTTATTATTCATCAATATGTAAGTTCTTTTCTCTTACATACTTCAACTGAATCCATTGGAGCTGAAATACTAATATCTGTAATTGTTAATTGTAATTTTTCTCAAGCAATATCATGAATAGGGTTGATATCTTCGAAAAGTTTTTGAAGATAAAACTCTACAAATTCGTTAAATCATTTTTTTTGTGATCACAGCAAATCTGGAAATCACGAAAACTTTTTTGATTCAGATAAAAACAATCTAGTTTTGTTAACTATTGTTTTTTTAGCTTGAGCCTTTGTATCTGTTCTAGCCATAGAAAATGAGAATTAAGTATTAAAATAATAACAATTTATATTTTAGATTATAACCAGGAAAAATCCCATTAATGGGGTATTCCTATTCTGTCAAGAGCAACTTAACTACGTTTTTCATAAAAGTAACATTACTTATATAATAGATTCATTATTTTTTACACACTGTCAATTCGCTTCTTCACTTTTGTCTTCTTCTTGCTAGTACTCTTCTTCAACTTTTTGTAGCAGCTCTACTTAAAAATCAGTGTTTTCTTTTTCTCTTAAGCCAATTATACTTTCTAATTCTATTTAATTTAGCTGGCATTTTAATCTAGTAATTACTAAAAACATCATTAGATGAAGATTAATATTGATTAATATTACTTAATATAATTAATTAATCACAATTCTCTTGCTCTAATAATAGCATTTCTAAGGGCCTTTTGATGTCTCACACTATTCCCTGTATAAATTCTAGGTTTGATGTTTCAAAACCTACTTACATATCTTTTTAATAATTCAACTGATTTCCAATTGATTAATTGTTCATTTTCTTTTTCAGAGAAAAATTTTTTCTGTACTCTCATTGATATAATTAATAAATTTAAAGACTATTTGTTCAAATATTAATTTTTACTTGGTTCAAATTTCATCAATTTCGAAATCCATTGAGTAATTATCTTCATTTGATAACATTTCATTTTTATCATCGAATAATTCGTTGGAGTTTCACAAAGTAGATTTTCTATCTAATACCAATAAATCATTTACAATAATTTCAGTAATCACTCTTGATTTATCTTCTCAATCAATTTGGATTTTTCTATTATGTAAATATCATCTAATATAAACTTTTAATCATTTCTCAAGAATTTTATCTGACTTTTCAGCTAATTTTCACCATGCTGCAGCTTTGTGGTATTGGATTTCTTCTTTTTTTTCTCAATCCTTTGTCATCCATACCCTTCTAGTAGCTATATTGAATACTACTAAATTTTGTGAATTCTTTGTAGATTTCAATATTGGATCATTAGCAATCCATCAAATAAGAATAACTTCATTAACACTTCTCAATCACATTCACATCTTTGTCTATTTACTATTAAATCTATTTCTTAATCTTACTTATTGTATCCATGTCTTGAAATGCTTTTTCGTTTTCTTTTAATTTTTTCTCTTCTTGAGTTACTTCGAACATCTTATTAATATCTTTGAACTGTAAGAATTTTTCTCTAGCTCATAGTTTATAAAAAACATGTCTCAAAAGTCATTTTGTAAGTTTCAATTCTCACTTAATTTTATTAATATCAGCCGTGTCCAATTCTAAATAGTAAGAAATGAAATAAGCTTTTCTAGATCAACCAACTTCAATTGCTAAATCTAAAATACCAATATCATCCTTCTCTAAAATCTTTCAACTGAATAATCATTCTATGTCTGACTGTATTTGAACAGTATCTTTCTTTGACATTTTAGAATCGATCATAATAACTAATTCATACTTAGTCATATCATTGTTATTATATACTAAATCTTATATAATCAACCAAACTATATCAAGCTGGGATGATGTGTTTTACTTTTTTACTTTCGTCTCTAATAGAACCTTGTTCTAATAAAACTATTTCATTATACTTTTTCATAACTTTTCACTCAACGATCTTTTCAATCATTTCAGCAGGCTTTCATGAGTCTTTCATATCTTCAATAAACTCTGCTTTCAATTCATCTTTCATAGACTGTGGAACTGTTTCTACAGACATATACAAAGGAGACATTGCAGTTATTTGTAATGCTAATTCTTTAGAAACTGCTCAATCATCATTTCATTCATATACAACTACAGTTGCTACTTTACTTCATGGATGAGTGTAAACATATGTGTTTCATTCAATATAGAAAGCATCTACCAATTTAATGTTTTCTCAAATACTTCATATTCAAGCTGCAATAACTGGTGTGATAACTGTTTCTAAATAATTAGAATCCATTTCAGCAAGTGATCTAAATGGTTTGTTGTAAGATTTTACAAGTCATGATACTTCCTCCATCAAGCTCAAAAACAAATCGTTTTTAGCAACAAAGTCAGTTTCACATCACATCTTTATTCAAAATGTTACATTTCAGTCTTGTTTAACCAACACTAAACCATCATTTGTATCTCTATCAGCTTTTTTAGCTGCCTTTAATATTCATTTTTCTTTTAGAATATCTTGAGCTCTACTAAAATCTCCTTCTGCTTCTACTAAAGCATCTTTACAATCCTTTAATGGTGCAAAAGTAGCATTTCTAAGCTTCTTTAAAAGTTCCATATCTACCTTCATCTTTGTAGTTTAAATTATAAAGCCATCTATTCAGGTTTGTTCTCAAAATCAAACATAGCTAACATCCATGATCATATTCACGAAAAAAATGGCAACAAGATTTTATCTATTCCAATTACATATTTTCATTCCCAAGCTTGCTTTGCAAATAGTACCCATATTATTAGTAATACTGCAAATGCTAAAATAGGTATAATATTGAAAAATGGAATGAAAAACAAAAAAGCAGACAATACCAGACACAAAAAGAAGATTGCCCACCATCCAGTCGCCTGTTTTAGATGAAACATTTCATAATTATTATGTTGACTAACTGACAATGAAATAACAATTCCAACGAAAAAATACATTAGGAAAGCTTTCTTTCTTTCTGTAGAAGTTGGAATATAATTTTCTTCAATTAATTCATCTAGCTCTTTTGCTTCATTAATCATTGTTATTTTAGGATATATTGTAATACAAAATCCAAAGACTCATAAGCGTTCGTGTTACACATTACTAACTTAGTCTCATCCCACCATTTATTAAAATTTGAATTAGCCAAAACGATACTATCTATTTTTGTCTTTTCAACTTCTTTTACGAATTTCATCATATGCATTCAATCTACAACTATTACTAGATCAGGTTTTTTTCTCAAACCAGTAACTCACTTGTAAACTATTTCTAATTTAGATAATTGTCTTTCTTTTACTAATCTTTCTTTTTTAGTAAGTCTAGCAAACTCATCTGTTTGTATATAGTTTTTCAATTGATTCATAGATTGTATTCTTGATAACAATGTATCAAAATTAGTCAAAACACCTCAAGGCACTTTGTAACTCATACAATGTATTCACTTTGTTGTTGATAATTTCTCCAACTCATTTCTATAAACAGTTTTTTCGCACAAGATCAAGATTTCTTTACCAGCCTTCTTGAATTCAGCAATTTTATTTGCTGCATAATCCAACTGTTCAGCAATCTTTTCAGGATTCAACACTACAATACCCTCTTTAACATCTAACCAATACTTTCTAGTTTTTGGATTAGAGTGTTTCTTTATTGTTCAAAGATAAATCTTTGAGTCGATTATCTTGTCTATACTTATAGTCATCCTGGGTAATTACATTTATAAATATTAACTTAATTTTACAGTAGCTCCAGCTTCTTCCAATTTATTCTTGAAAGATTCTGCATCATCAGTCTTTGCATTTTCTTTAACAATAGTTGGTGCTTTTTCTACTAAGTCTTTAGCTTCTTTAAGTCCAATTCACAATACTTCTTTAACAACTTTGATAACTGCGATTTTTTGTTGACCAATTTCAACTAATTCTACATTGAAAGAATCTTTTTCTCCTTCATCTGCAGCATCAGTAGCAGCAGCAGCTCATCCAGCCATCATAACAGGAGTAGCAGATACTCAAAATTCTTGCTCTAAAGATTTAACTAATTCATTTAATTCTATAACTGTTAATTCTTTAACAAGATCAAATACTTTTTGCACATTCTTTGATAAATCCATTTTAACGATTTTAATTATATAAAACTGCAATTCAAGTCTTTTTGAATTATATTATTCAGAATCAATATTCTGCAACATTTAAAAGACCTTTTCAATACGCTTATTACTAAGCAACATCATCTCAAGACTCTTTCTTTTGTCTGATCTGATCCAACACTTGAGCAAATGATTGTATAGGGTAATTGATCATGTACATAAACTTTCCAACCAATTCATCCTTACTAGGCATTTCTGCAAGCTGTGATACATA
>JAZHDC010000051.1:0-5957 GCA_036541305.1 Candidatus Absconditabacteria bacterium | reverse complement strand
CATATGAATATTTAAATAATATAGAATCAATTAATGAAGAAAAATTATTTATAAATTCATTAACTATGGGTTTACTTTTAACATCAAGTTTAACTCAATGTGCTATATCATTTCTCATTTTAAATATTTCAGGATCTATTTCTTTTTGGAATGTTTCCTTTAAATATGAAACTATATCAGAATCATTTAACATTTTAATACCATAATTATTTGATAATTCTTCAATAATTTCTTCTAGGACTCTAAAATATTGTAAAAAGTTTTCTTCAATATTTTTAACATAAGAAAAAGTATGATTAAAATTTAAATTGTCATTAAGTTTATATTTAATTATATATGGATCTAAGCTAAATCTGCGGAATTCTAAAATTCCTTCATTCACCAATTCACCGAAAAATATATCTCACAAAGATTTTACAAGGTCACCATATTGACTTATGTAATCAAAATTTAAATTATTTTCATTTACATTAATACTAACTATATTATCTATTAAAAAATCCTGTCACTTTATAATTGATATTTTATTAATCCAAATATATAATAACTCTCTTAAATAATCTTTTATGAATGATGAATAGTAAAACATATGTTTTAATTCTAAATCATTTATTATCAGTATGATTTTAGAATAATTATCATATTTAGATTTTTCAAGTAACCTTAAATATGGCTCTCAATTTTCCCATATTATTTCCTTTTTAAAATTTATAATAAAACTCCTTAAATTTCACTTTGATTGAAATATTAAAGCATCTAAAAAAGATCTTAGTGTAGGATTATCAGTAGTTTGTTTTGTATTATCTTCAAGAATATTATCAATTATTCTATAAAAATAACTAATCGGGAAAGGTGGAATATGTATATTTTTAGAAAATAAACTATTAATTACCTTATCTGATTCAATCATTCATCTTTGAATTTGACATAATAATGATTGTCAGGATATAATAATAAAATTTGCTAATCATGATAAAAGCAAAGGTTTAATGCTATTAATTATAATATTCAAATCTTTTTCTTCTTCAATTTTATCTAATTCATCTATTACAAATGTCAAACTAAATCATTGCTTCCTAAAATCTATTAACAAATCTTTTAAATGATTTTCAGAAATATCATCATCATAATAAGACTTAATATTAATTGAGAAATTATTATCAATATTTTTTTCTTCTTTTATTATTTTTTTTAATTGAACTATGTTTTTGAATTTCTTTAAAAGAATAATAATAATATTTATCCCAAAAATTATATAAAAAAAATTGTTAGAACCAATTGATAGATAATTACTGAAAACAATTAAGAAAAAAGATACAAATATATTTATAAATATAATTAATTCAATCATATCTATTTCTAATATCTTTTCCTCTGAAATAATATTATTATATTGAGTTCCTCTATTTTTTACAACTTCATTAAAAGTTGATAAATAAAGTTCATTCATAAGATTTAATAATTCTTCTTTTTTTTCTTTATTTTTAAAATTACTTTCCTCAACTGTTATAAATAATTTTCTAATAATTTGTTTCAATAAAACATAATATCATTTTGAAATTGGATAATCAACATATACAAAGATATTTTCATCATCTACTATTTTAGATTCCAAATATTTTACAAATGTAGTCTTTCCTGTTCATCTGTATCAGGTTATTAAATAATTATCTCAAGTAAAATTCTTTAGTTCATAAATAATTTTATCAATTTTTCATATTTGATCGTCATAAAAATCTGAAATTATATTATCAATATTAGGAGAAATTAAAGGAATTTTCGACTTATCAATTTTGATCATAATATTTAATGAAAATTTGAAATTACATTAATATATTAAGTATAATAAATAAGAATACAAGATATATTTAAATTTGTATCTCACTCCCTACCCCTCAAACTCTACACTCAGTGCAATTGCAAGCATCAAGAATCAAAGTATGTAGAATCAGCTATTGAATCATAGTAGGTTGTTAGATGTAGAAGAAATGTACATCATAAGTGCTATAGTGATGCTAATTACCAATCAATAGGTTCAGCTACCATACTCTTTTACATTATCATTACCAAACATAAGGAAAATAAATCCATCTATTAGATTCAGTAAAATTCCAAATACAACTCAAGCAAAAAATGTAAATCAAATAGCCGTTGCAAAGTTTGTAACTAGCAAAGGGAAAAGAATTATTGTAATAGCAAAAACAATTCAAATTAATCTAAAATAAAACAATCTTTTGGTATTCATATTTACTGATAACAAACTTCCAAACACTGTTCATATTCATGTAAAGCCAAGTAATGAGGCAGCTTGTGAATAGGTTTTGTGAAACTGAAATACTCACATTTCAATTGCTTTTTGGGCCAAGATAGTACCGATTGCAAGTAAAATACCACCATAAATCATTACCTTAAAGTGCTTTTTCAATATCATAATTAAACTAGGTAAAAACTGTTTGATTGCTTTTTTGAATCATAAATTAGTATCTAAGTTTCCACCAGAATTATTATAATTTAGCAACAATGCTAAGAATGAAATAATAAGTATAAATGCTCATAAATACCAAGCTCAAATATTACCAAACTTTTCAAACAAATAACCTCCTATTATTGATCAGGAAATTAATGGAATCAAAAAAGCAATTGTTACAAAGGAATTAACTTTGGTGTCTGAGTATCAAGTTTTTTGGATTTCTGTGGATATAAGTACATTTTTGACAGTGCTCCATACTCCATAACAAACTCCAACTAATACAGCCAAAATAGAAAACATAAACAAACTATTGAGACCAAAAAAGCTAAAAAAACTTGTTAGTATTGCTATGCTCAAACCAGCCCCAAATATAATATATTTTTCCTGAAACATATATGATAAGGCTCATGCAAACAAGAATGCAAATCCAGTTCATAGGCTCAAATATCAAGCAATCAACTCTAAACTTGGCTGAATAGTTCATTGTAAACTAGCCCAATAATAAAATTTAAATGCTCAGAACAATAGGCTCCATCCAGCCACTAATATCAAAAATATAATTAAAGTTAGGTTTTTGTATTTAATCATCAATATTAACTAGTCTTTAAATTCGTCTTTTTTCTTAATATTCAGCATATAGATAGCAATTGCAAACAGCAACATCAAAGGTCATCCAATTCACAAAAAGTATAGAAAATTATCCTTGGAAACTTTTGCTACAAATGGCTTCAAAATTCACTCATCTGGCTTTGCATCTTTGAAGTCAGCCTTCTTTCAACCTGTAGATATTATCATCTGAATTTCATCATCTCCAATATTGAATCATAGTACAAAATTCGTAAATAATTTTGTCAAATTATCCAAATTACTTGAAAATAAATATGATAATGATTGAAAATAATCTCTAGAAGATTGTTCATCTGTAATTTCTACTTGGGTATTTTCACCTACCAAAAACCTCACTTGCTCTTCACTAAACATTCCATCTAAAATTGACTTATCATCCAAATTAGCTTTTGCAAAATCAGCATTTACAGACATAAAAACCTTATCATCCTTTGAAGTCAATCTTATATATTTATCTTCAAAAGCCAAAACCGGCAAGTCTCATCCTTTTATTTTCTCAAATTCATACTGATTGCGGTGCTTGGATATTATAGATTTGTAAAAGTCTATTTTGGACTCTGCATAGAACGAGATAATTTCAGCGATATTCTTGCTATTCTCCAAACCTGCTTGACCAAAGTTTTCATTTATTTTTCTCAAAAACTCTTCACTATCAAAATATATTGCAAATAACTTTTTAGGAAGTTGGTTGATTTTGTTTACAAATAGACTTTTAGAGTTATTTTTCCCATTATTGAAATAGTCAATACTTGATTTCAAAGAGTCTTTGGATGCTGAAATATATACGAACTTATCCAAAATTACATAATGAATTTTAAGTGTATCTTCAATAGGAATATAGTAAATATTGTGTCAATTATACTCTTCTATCAATGGCTTGATAATACCATCTTTGATAATTGAACCAATATATCATCTAAACATACTTGACTCATTTCAGATATTTTTGATTATGTTTTGCATAAACTCTTCAGCTTTCAAAAAACTTTTGAACTCTACTGCCAAAAACAAATCTAACTTATTGAAATCATATCATCTAAAAAAGTTTGGATCAATATTTCATAGTCACAAATATATTTCATTGCCAATATAATTAGCTAATTTCATATCTCCAATTATTTCATTTTGCAAAAATATTGATCTAAGTTCTCTATTGGAATCTTTTCCATCTTCTAAATTCTTCAAAAGTGAATCAAAATCCAATCATATTTCAAATCCTAAAAATCATTGTCTTAATCTTTTGTCTTCCCATAAGTCAAACTTTTCTATTCAATATCATTGTAAATATTTGATTAACTCTTCCATAGAACTATCTTGAAAACTAGGAAGTGGTGTCATCATAAAGTCCAAATCATACTCTCCTCAATTTGCATTCAATACAATAGAAACAGGATCTAAGAAAGATCTCCATATTGCTCTGTATCATGCAACTGAAAACTGATAAGAAAAAACCATATCTCTACTGTAAACCTCTTTAGCATTATCAATATCTCAGTAATTCTTTAGATTGTCCAAAGTTCAGATAATAGTACTTTGTAACTTACCATCTTTTAGTTCAATACTAGAATAATCTTTAGCATCTAATCCAATTTGGTCATATATTTGTTTCAAACTAGTAGGAGTAGTTCAATTCAAACTCTTGTAAATATACATATAATACTCTAACTCTCTCAACTTATTGTACTCTAAGTATTTGGTAAACATCATATCATAATTTTCAAAACTTAGTAATTTAGCAAAATACTTATCTCATGCAAAAAACAACATATCTTTGAAAATTGCTCAATGTTTTGACCATGAATACTTGAAATCATTGGAATTGTATACTGAATCTTTTTCATCTAAACTTGTAATTTTATCCAATAATCTTTGTGAAAATCCTAAATATACTTTCCCATTAGATGCTTTCATCAATAAGTTTGATTTTCCTATATCCAATGTTGCAATATCTCACTGGTCCATAATAAAAACTACTCAAGGATTGATAAGATCAAAATCAGTCATAATAATTACTATTTCTCATTTTATAGACTCTTTCAAAGCACTTTCATCCTTTACTCAAAGCTTTCACATAAATAGTTCTTTTCATTTTTTGATTACATCTATTGAGTAACCAGAAACATTGTCTGTTTTGTCTAATAAACTGAAAAAGCTTTTTGGATTCTTTATATGTACAAACATCGAATCATTAGGAATTTGTTTGTAAATCAGAGGAACATCTTTTATTTCTTTTCATTCTAACAACTTAGTATAATCTTTTTCTAGTATTTTTTCATCATTACTGATTCACATTATTGTATTCAGCTTTTCAATATCTCCTTTGGTAAAGCTGTCTACTTTGTATGTTAACTCAAAATATTTGTTTCAATTACTTATTTTAAATCATCCTCCACTTCTAAATTCATCAATACTTCAAGTCAAAACTTGATAGTCAAATAAGTACATCAATTCTCACAATTTTACATTATTACTGGATACAAAGATTTCTAAATCGTTCAATTCATCCAAACTAGGACACTCTCTATCTCTAAAACATTCATTTTCAATTCTTGAGTAAACAGATCTATATAAACTATCATCTACTTTCGTGTAGCTATTAGATCCAAAACTTTGACTCAAGAAATATGACAATATTCAATTTTCAAAAATACTATCAGATAATTTCTCTCCATATCCAACATTTTTTACAAGTTTTAAATAATCATCTAAAGTACAACTGTTATTGCACTTTTTGGTAAATATTGTATTCAATGATTCTTTGTCATTACTCCACAAATATTGAATCAAATACTGGATTGTTAACTGTTCACTTTTTGTATATGAATCTAATGAATTAGGGGAAATATAATTGAAACTGTCT
>JAZHDC010000050.1:0-6066 GCA_036541305.1 Candidatus Absconditabacteria bacterium | reverse complement strand
TGTCTGTGGTAAAATCCAATGCCTGACTATAGAAGAAAAATCATATTGTAAATACTGACAATATTCACAAGAAATTATAGAGCTTTACTTTCAGTTTGCTTTTTATTGTATTTTTCATAACAAGCAACATTAATTTATAAATATAACTATTATAATAAAATCTAATTGAAATATCAAGTACAAAATCTAAAATATTTATTCAAAAAAATAAGTAAGAGTTTCTTGACTTTTACTTTATAATATATATTAATATATGATATTTATTCCTAATAAATTATTATGACTAAAATACAAGCTAACGGAAACTATCAACCAGCTTATGAAGCTACTGGACTATCTAATGTATGACAAACTTCAAAAAACAATATAGATGTAACGAAACTAACAATTAGTGAGCTAATTGAAATCTTTTGAGAAGAAGCTGTATTAGAAGAAATATAAAATAAAAAATAATATTATTAATTGTAAAATGATGTTTAGTAGTAATTATTGTAGATATTTACTAAACATCATTTTTTTTATAATAAAATTAAAAATAAATAAAAAAACTAAATAAGTGCAGGTTTGACTAAATTTAAACAACAAAAAAAGAGCACAATCAATGCTCTCTTTCAAAAAAATATTTTTAATGTTTCACAGTTAGTGCTCTAATTTTTACTTTTATTATCTCTTTATATTGAATTCAAGTTTGTATAAGTGAGAAAACAGTAGTAGTAACCATATATATTCCAATTCAAGCTGGCATAGAAAGAACAAAAGAACCAATCATAACCACTAAGAAAATGTTCATAAATCACATCATTTTAGTCATATCAGGCATTGCTGCTCATCAAGGCATAGTTGCAGGAGTAGCAGGCTTGTTCAACATTGCCATTTTCATTTGCACATACATCAAAAGTCAAGATAATAGTGCTAAAATCCAATTTCAAGTAGCAAACAAATCAATTCACATAAAATAACTACTAATCAAATCAAGATTCAACTGTTCAACTCAACCAACTAAATGAAAAAAGTTGTGTCCAAAAAAATCAAAAAAACTATATAATGAATCGTATTGAACCGCATCTGGTTGTTTACTTACTTGAGCAAATGCTCTAATTACAAAAAATAATCCTAAAAAAACTGGCATCTGAACCAAAACCATCAAACATCACTTCAAAGGTCAACCTCATTGAGTTTTCATCAAATTCATCATTTCACGACTTTGCTTCTCAGGGTCATCTTTGTATTTTTCTTGTATTTCAGTCATTTTTGGTTGCAAATCTGTCATTTGTTTTTGCATATCATTTTGTGCAACAGATGTTTTCAACAATGCAAATCTTACTGTCAAAGTAAGAGCAATAATTGACAATCACAAATATCAGTTAAATATTTCCAAAAATACAATCAAAAGATTAAATATTGGACGAAATACTATTTCATCAAAAATAATTCAAAATGGATTCATAATTAAACATAAATATTTAAAATAAACTTTGTTATATACAAATTAATCTTATTTGCAACTACAATAACTGTAAAAAAAACCGCTATTATCTAGCGGCTATAGTAATCAGTGTATTATTTCTTAGATTTCTCATATGAATTCAACACATCATCAATATTTCATTTGTACATAAAGTGATCTTCAGGTATTTCATCTAATTCTCAATTTACTAACATTTCAAATCATCTAATAGTGTCTTCTACCTTAACGTATGATCAACTCATTCAAGTAAATTGTTCAGCAACATGGAATGGTTGTGAAAAGAATTTTTCTACTTTTCTAGCTCTATATACTAACATTTTATCATCATGTGATAACTCTTCCATACCTAGAATTGCAATAATATCTTGTAATTCTTTGTATCTTTGTAAGATTCTTTGTACTTCTTTAGCTACTTTGTAATGTACATCTCATACATTTTCAGGAGATAAGATTGTAGATGTAGAATCCAATGGATCTACTGCAGGATAAATTCATTTTTCTGCAATTCATCTACTCAATACAATAGTAGAATCTAGATGAGTAAATGTAGTAGCTGGAGCTGGATCAGTAAGATCATCAGCAGGAACATAAACTGCTTGTACTGAAGTAATTGATCACTTGTCAGTAGATGTAATTCTTTCTTGCATAGCTCCCATTTCAGAACTTAGTGTTGGTTGGTATCATACTGCAGATGGAATTCTTCCCATCAAAGCTGAAACCTCAGAACCTGCTTGAGTAAATCTAAAAATATTGTCTATGAAAAGCAATACATCTCTTCACTCAACATCTCTGAAATACTCTGCCATTGTCAATCAAGTCAAAGCAACTCTTACTCTTGGTCCAGGCGGTTCATTCATTTGTCAATAAACCATTGCTGTTTTATTCAATACTCAAGACTCTTTCATTTCATGATACAAATCATTTCACTCTCTAGTTCTTTCTCAAACTCAACAAACTACTGATACTCAACTATGAACTTTAGCAATATTGTGAATAAACTCTTGCATCAATACTGTTTTACCTACTCATGCTCATCCAAAAAATCAAACTTTTCATCATTTCAAAATTGGAGCAAGTAAATCTACTACTTTAACTCAAGTTTCCAAAATTTCTGTTTTGGTAGATAATTTTGTAAACTCAGGAGCAGATCTGTGAATTGGCCAATAATCAGTACCCTTTATATTAGGTGTTCAATCTATTGTATTTCATAATACATTGAAAATATGTCCAAGAACTTCAGGTCATACAGGTGTTGTGATAGGAGATCAAGTATCTTGTACTGTATCTCATCTTTTCAAACCATCTGTACTTGCCATAGCGATTCATCTTACGATTCAATCTTCTAATTGTTGAAGAACTTCTACTACAACTTCTTCTCAAGCATTATTTTTTTTATCTACTCTTACTGCATTGTATATCTTTGGAATATTATGATCAAATTGCAAATCAACCACAATTCCCCTAACAGACACTATTTTTCAATTTGTCATAAATAAGGTATTTAATATATAAATTATACACTTTTACAGTCTATCAAGAATAATTTCCTTTATCTTTTTTTACATAATCTAATATCACTTCTCAAAGAGTTTCTACCAGAACATCAAATTTATCCAAATCTGGCTGCTCTTCTTCACTTTCTCATCTTTCATTTAACATCTTTTTTTGCATATCTAATATCATAGATGCTCTTTTGGTAGGATGGGATACATTATCAAATGAGTACTCTCATCAACTTCTTTTCATAATTAGATTTCATTTGTTCAAAACAATATCTAATATTCACATTTGAGTATCTTGAACCGCTACTAATGATTCCCGATGTAAAAGCTCACTTTTGTTGGCAAATAATCAATCCCATTTGAACAAAACTACTCAAGTATCAGTAAGAATAATAGCATCTAAGTAAATATCCATAAAATCGATAATAAACTTTCAATATACAAATAATCAAAACAAACTAAATAGTAACGACATCAATAGGTTTGGGTTCAAAAAGCGAGTTAACAATACGTATAATGCAAATAATGCAAAAACATAAAATGAATTTTTCAAAAGCAAACCAAAATACTTCCAAGAGTCATGTCATATTACAACATGGATATTGTCAGAGTCTACATAGTTCTTAAGAATATTTGACTTAAAAGACATGTTGTTTTATTTAGATTTCAAAGCATCGATTCTTTTTTGTCTTTCCAAGAATTTTTCAACTTTTCCTTTGATCACTTTATTTTCTACTTTTCATGTATATAATGGATGACATTGTGGACAAGCTTCAACTTTGATTGGTCACTTTACAGCTGATCAAATATTGAATGTATTTCCACAAATACATTTTACTTCTGTCTCATCATTATAATTTGGATGTATTTCTTTTTTCATCTTCTTAATTATTATTTCTAAAATATTATCTAAGGTCGTCCTTATCATAAACTTGCTCTTCATCAGATCTTACATAAGAGAAAACTTCCTCTTGCTTGAAAAATCTAGATATTTCAATATTAGCTGCTTCCAAACTTTCTGAAGCATGCATTGTATTTTTGCTTATACTCATAGCGAAGTCTCATCTAATTGTTCAAGGTAATGCAGTTCTTGCATTAGTAGCTCAAAGCATCAATCTTACTACTTCACATGAATATACTCATTCCCAAATTTGTAGAATAACAGGTGCACTTGTCATATACTCTACGATTGAAGGGAAAAATGGTTTTGTTGCAAGATGAGAATAATGTTCTTTTAGTATAGATTCATCTAACAATTGCATTTTACTTGCAACCAATTTCAATCATTTTGATTCTAATCTTTCGATTATTTTTCAAGTAATTCATCTTTTAACCGCATCAGGTTTTAGTATAACTAATGTCTTTTGCATCATTTTAGTAATTATATTTATAATGTAAATAATCATTAATCTATTGTAATTGCTTCTACACAGCAAGCTTCCATAGCTTCTTTAGCACAGTTCAATTCATCATCATTCATAGGTTGTTTCTTCACAAATGCAATTCTTCATTCCATTTCAAAAATCTCTTCGCAAATTCATGCACAAGCTCAACAACCTACACACATTTCAGAGTCTAGTTTAACAGTCATATTTCAAGACATTTTTCCAATACAAAAATATTTAAAGCAGTCTTAAATATAAATATTTAGTTGAATATTTCAAGAGATTATTGTTACTAAAAAATTCTTATAAAAAACATCACAAAATACTGAACAATTATTTTTTTATAGTTTTCAAAAACTCCTCAAAATTCTTCACATTCATTGATGAAACAATTATTCATAATTCAGTATTCATTACCCAATCATACAAATATCAAGGCATTTTGCGACAATCTATCAATCACACAATTATCCAAAATATATCAGTATTTACGCTTTCAACGCTATTGAACAATTCGTTTTCGATTAACTTTATCTTTTGCCACAGTGGATAAACCATCAAATCTTCATTAGGATTGTTATCTACATTTTCCAAGTAATCATCTTCCAACAAGTCTTCATTGTAAGCCAAATCCCACATATTCAACAATTGCCTATTAGCCGCACTTATTCTATCCAGTTTTTCACTTCTTGATTGTTTATTGAAATCAGATTTCAATGTTGTAGTCAAATTTCAAGTTATTTGCAACCACTTTTGGAAAAACTTTCCATTCATAAACTCTCCAATATTCTTTGGAGGATTTATTGGATCAAACATCAATACTTTTGACAAATCTGTAATTATTTGTTCTTTGGAATATCAGTAAGCAACAGGGTCTTTCTCATCATCATATACTGGGCAATCTATACCA
The DNA here is from genome assembly GCA_036541305.1 of Candidatus Absconditabacteria bacterium. Classification (GTDB taxonomy): domain Bacteria; phylum Patescibacteriota; class Gracilibacteria; order Absconditabacterales; family Absconditicoccaceae; genus JAZHDC01. Next base: position 801 of record JAZHDC010000050.1, on the reverse strand, counting down.
ATCATAATACATTAATTATATTTTAAATAACTATTAATAGCTATTAACAAACATTTGTCAAGCAATATTTAGGAAAAGATTTTTATGGGAATGTTAATTTTGAACGAGGTTTATTTGTTTGAAAATAGCTAATTACAAATCTGCACATTTCAGGTTTTTTATTTAAAGGATACTTTTGATTATTGAAATCTAATTTATTCATTTAAATCATTTATCATTATTCAAATAATTTTTTCTAGTACTAACTTTTTTTCAGCTTTCTTTTTCTAGTTTTTTTCTTGCATCTCAAGAAATCTTTCATCATTTAATACTTGCATCTTTACATTCATAAAATCATTAACTATCATTATTAATAATTATTTGTGTTGTAGATGCTTCGCCTAGCATTGTAAAAATTAACTCCAAATGTTGCTTTAGATATTTCCGCAGTGAGAATTGAATATTCTTTTCATTTTTGGATTCATCTAAATACTGAAACTTTATAGAATTTAATTATAATTCAATAAACTAATATCCGCTTAATAATATAATTTGTTTTTACAAAATCATATTCATTTTAAAAATATTATTTATTAGTTACAAGGGAACTAATAAGTCAAATTAACATTTTTGTAATGTTTTCTCATATTTTATATAATTCATCATATTTATTATCATCAATTACATTAATCTCTTTCAAAATATCTAAAACAGAAATACATTCATATATAGAACCTCTTGCTATTATATAAAAATTTCTTTTATCAGGCCAGCTTGAAATCCTCTCCCTGCCGCTCCAGAGCCACGGCGAGGACGGCGCGT
>JAZHDC010000049.1:0-6176 GCA_036541305.1 Candidatus Absconditabacteria bacterium | reverse complement strand
TGAATTCATATGTTTTTATTTATAATTAAATATCTATTATTAGATTTTATTGATTTTACCTGAAAAGGCAAAAAATAGAAAAGATTTTATAGATGGTTTTTCTATATATAATAATTAATCTAAAAATAATTTTTAGTCAACTTGAAAAAGAATTTTTTCGTTGAAAAAAATTTAATAATTGGTATTATTGATTGTTTTATTTTATAACTGAAATTGTATGGTAATATCAAAAAATCCAAAGAGAAAAGAAATGAAAAACCAGTTGGGTTTACAATGAAACTTGTTGTCATTTTATCAATTAAGAGTTAGCGTAAAGACTCAACTACAAGAATTATTAGAATCGCCAAATAATATTTTAAGAGTAGAAAAAGTTATAGAAGTGTGTGAATGAAATAAATATAAGCCCCTTCAAAAAGTATATTTGCTTTGAGAGCTTTTGAAAAGTAGTCAATTGAGCTTGCCAATTCTCAATAGACTTTTGTATTTGAAAATGAATTTGATTGTAGATAATATTAATTTATTCAAAGTAGATATTTTGATAGATGTAGTAAAGCCATTGCTTTTGAATATTACAGAAAATAACGAATTTGACAATGTCTCTCTAGTGTTGAGTAAAATTTTGTGATTGTTAAAATCATCTTGAATAAATAGCAAAGATAAAGATATTATATGATACGAAATTGAAAACTTATACTTAGATAATATGCAATTATTCAATAATTGTACTAATATTGAACTAAAAGATGAAATACTGAATTTGATTTTAACAATTGCTAAATATTGTAGTTATGATTGTTTGCTTAATCAATGTTTGGATGAGTGAAATAATAGTAGAATTTCATTAGGGAAAAGTGGGATTATAAATGGAATTGTTGCATGAGCATTGTTTTTGACTCTTAGTTTAAATAATGCAAGTTATGCTAGCCAGTCGCAATGAGAAAATATTAAGTCTCAAATTGCAAATTATAATTCTACTTATGATCCAAATCAATCTCAAGAATTTTTTGATCGAGAATTGATGAAAGAAAATGTAAAGTTTATTATGGATAATTGAAAAAAGTTGTTATCTGATCAAGATTTTGTGGAAGAAGTATATTTTGGTAAAGATTTTACTAATAGTTCAAATTATGATGAGTTGAAGGAATTAAAAGAAAAGTTTTGCCTCTCTTTTCAAAATGAAATAAATGTTATGTATGAGGCAATTTTCGCAAACATAAAAATATTGCAAGATTACAAAAGTAAGGTTTCATGGGAGTCGCAGAAAAAAATGGTTACCAAAACTACTATTTTTGCAATAGATAAACTTATCAATCAGCTAAATAAACTGCTAGATAAACTTATTGAATTGGAAAAGAAATTGAATAATGAAGTTGAATTATAGCATAGATAAAAAACCCTGATTAAGCAGATTTGACATAAAAACTACAAAACATTTTCTGTAGCTTTTCTTGGTTATGTTCAAAAAAATAATTTGTCACTGATTAAAAACCAGTGATATGTTTTTTGTGTTTAGCAGAATAGGGGATTTGAGGTTTACACAGTTTTTTATCTATTTTTAACATTGAGAAATCAGATCAAGTACTAACTTCAAGTACTCAGTACCAAGTTCAAGTACCCAGTTGCTTCGCAATTAGGAGATAGCGATAGGAAATAGTAAATTGTAGTAATAATCTACCACAATCTCCAATCCCCAATCGCTATTGCTAAATAGCTATTGCGGAGCAATTTGTAATCCCTAATTTTTTGGTTTGGAAATTAGTTTGGAGTGAGTAAAAGAAGTTATTTAATTTGTAATATAATAAAAATGAATATTAAAACTTCTTATACACCACTTTATTTCTTGTCTGCACTTGGTTTTGGGTGACTGGCAGTGTCTTTTTTTATGTATCTTATGTTTTTGACTCCACATAAAACACCTGTTCCTACATTTGAAACACTTGTAAGTTACTTTCAAGTATGAAATATATTTGCAAAAGTAATGATTGTCTTAGCATTAGTGTGAGTAATCTTTTTTGCATTTATGCATTTCAAATATTTGTATCACAACTTTGTGCATTTCAATAAATACAAACTCTCACCAGAATACAAAGAGCTGAAAACTACTAACAATGAAGTGTTGCTAATGAGTTTGCCTACAACGCTAGGTATGACTATTAATGTGTTATTTATCTTGTGAGCTTTGTTTGTGCCTTGACTTTGGAATGTGGTAGAGTTTTTGTTTCCATTATCTATATTTGGTTTTGTGTTGGTGTGATGATTTGGGTTGAAAATTTTAGGTGAATTTTATGGAAGGGTAGTAGTGAAATGAGATTTCTCTCATGATGCTAACAACTCATTTACTCAACTTATGAGTAGTTTTGCCTTTGCAATGGTATGAGTGTGATTAGCTGCACCAGCTGCAATGTCAAAGTTGCCTGTGGTTGCTTGAGTTGCAATGATATTCTCAATAATTTTTCTTGTGATTGCTGGGATATTATTGATGTTCAATTTGATACTATCTACAAACAGCATTTTCAAAAATTGATTTAGTTTGCAAGGATGAGCATCTGTTTGGATAGTAATTCCGATAATGACTTTGATAGGTATTGCATTGGTAAGATTGATGCACACAATATCTCACACCTTCGCTTGACACATACCTAATATTTTCTTACTTGTTTTGACTTCTGTTATCCTATCAATACAGCTTTTTGCAGGGTATTATGGATATATAATTTTGAAGAAGTTAGATTATTTCAATAAATTTGTTAGTTGATCTGAGAATAATCCATGAGCTTATGCTTTGATCTGTCCTTGAGTTGGATTGTTTGTGTTTGGATTCTTTTTCATAGACAAAGGATTGATAATGAATGGATTGTTGGATAAGTTCAGTATTTTACATTTTGTATTGATAGGAATACTTATGTTTGTACAATACAAAGCAATTCGTACAATATTTTTGTTGAATAAACAGTTGCTACACAATTAGGAGATTGGGATAGGGAATATATTGTTACACCCATCCTTCGGTCCTTCCCTAATATAGGAACATCATTAAATATTTCTATTGGAATTGATATTTCTATGTGTAATATATAATGAGAAAAGTCAAGATAGATTGAGAATGTTCCTTCCCTGAAATGATTAGATTTGTCTCTGAGTCAATTCCTTTCTATCTTAATTGTCTTTTAAAGAATGAATCAATAAGTAAAGAGATCCCCTTACGAGGATCGTCTTGTATAAGCTATTAGGCAATTCTTGAGATAATTGATTTTTCAGTCCTTTATCCTTTATCCCACACATGAATAATACAAAAATTCTACCAGAAAATCAAGATTATTTTTCTATTTGATTAGATGTGAGTAAAAAGACTATTGATATTTGTATGTTATGAGACAATATTCAAAAGAATATGAAGATTGATAACTCAATAAAATGAATTAATAAGTTTATGGAAACTATTTCTTCTATTTGAGTAAGAAAAAAAGTTCCATTAATATTAGAATCTACTTGAGATTGTCATCTTTTAGCTTGTTTATTACTTAGTAAAGCATGATACTCAGTAAAAGAAATAAATCCAATAATCACTAAACAGTACATATCTAAATCTATCAGATGAGCTAAGACAGACAAAATTGATAGTTCTATATTGGCCAAAATATGAATAATTGATTGAGATAAATTAATGACTTTTAATCGTGATATTAGTATTATAGATGCATCAAAAAAGATTTCATTAATATCAACATTAGAAGAGAATATCCAGTCTTTAAAGCTTTCAATTAAGAATTATACAAAAACATTGAATGAACTATGATTGGATATATCTGAAGCTACTAAAATAGTAGAAAAAACAATTAAAGAATTAGAGAATTCCCTTAAATTGCTACAAAAAGAAGTTGAAACATTAGAATTTGAAAATCCAGATGAGAATAAAGCAATAGAAATTATAGATTCAATAATATGAGTATCTACCTATGCTGCAAAAGTATTTTATGTAAAATTTGCACATAAAAATTTTGCTAGCAAGGAAAGTATGTATGCATTTGTTTGATTTGATCCTAAACTAAAACAAAGCTGAACTTCGATAAACACTAACAAGTGAATATCAAAAAGATGAGATAGTTATGTAAGAAAAAAGTTGTATCAAATAGCATTTTGTGCTATTCAGCATTATAGCTGATTTAAAGATAAATATAATAATCTAAAATTGAGATGAAAACATCATTTTGTATGTGTTATTTGAGTTGTCAAATTTATAATAAATCTTATACGATCATTACTAAAAAGAAATACTTTATTTGATCCTAATTATTTAAATACTTAATTTTATTCTTACTTTGACTTGACTTTTCTCATAATAAGACTCGGAGATGGAAGGATACAGTAATGGTTGTTGTATCTTCCCATCTCTGAGGGGAAGATTAAAGAAGGGGTGCTACAATACAACAAAAGAAAAAAGATAGGGTTCAATAATCCACCAAAATCTCCAATCTCCTATCGCTATTTGCTATACTGGATTAGGATGACGATGACGATTAGGATTAGGATTAGGGAGAATAATTATTACAATTCCTTGAACTAAGTACTAAATACTAGAACTCAAACTCTTTTTTGTTCAGCAAAAAAGGAAGGGGATGCCCTTCCTTAAATTTTTTTTGTAATTAATAATTTATAAACATAACTCCCATAAGTACAAAAAATAGTCCTTTGAGGCAAATTGCCATAGATTTGGTAGAGTTTTCAACTTTCATGTCTAAATTATTCACAATCCCACATACAAATTCATTTTTGAATATTGCAAAGTTTTCTTGGTAATCACTAAAGCATTTATCGCAAAGTGTTACTCTATCCAAGCCCCATCCAAGTATAACGCTCATTAGAATTACTGCAAAGTACTTTCCAATAAAATCTAATTGAACTCCAACATAAGTAATCATCAAGAATGAAATGTAACAAATCATAAAGTAACTTACTTTGTTTTGAATAAATCTTTTCATAAAGAACTCCTTTTGTAATTATTATATTAACAATATTCTTTTATATAAAATTCAGTATATGTCAATAGTATATTACAATTTATTCCTTCTCAATAGTGATTAGTACTCAATACTAAGGGAAAGAATAATTATTAGAACCCTTAGTACTTGGTACTGAGTACTAGGTACTAATTTATGAAACTAATATTCTTTCCTATTGATTTATATACGGTAAATAGTTATAGTTAGGTATTTAATATTTAACTAAAAACTATGAGAAGAATTAATTTGATTGTTATTACAATGTTTGCATTGTTTATGTGATGATGTGTTTTTATAAATCAAGATAAGCCAGTTACTCCACCTGTAAATGTTGATAAAACTCAACCAGTTGAAAATTTGGATGAATCACAAGATAATCTAACGTGAACTGCTGAGCAACAAGTTGCAAATGAAATAGAAGCTATGAGTTGAGATATTTTTACTGGAACAATTGAAGCTCCTGAGGATGGAGAACTTCTGTTATTAGATTGTTTTAAATCTGACAATGCAAAAGTTACAAAAAAGGTACACTTTACAATTGAAGATCTAAATGATCCAATTATTTCTGCTCAAAAGCACAAAGATACTGTGAATTTGATCAATAATTGTTTTGTAGTAGAGATAGTACAAGAGTATGAAGTGAGACCTGGAGAAATATCTACAGTATCAGGGAAGTTTGTTAATAAGATTTTGGAATCTGACAGTATATTTTCTTCAGTATTGTTTTATCCAATGGTAGATATATTTGATTATGAATGATTTGTAGGAAGTGAAATGGTCAGTTATGTGACAACTGATTCAGCTAAAGCAGTTTACGATTTTTATATAAGCTACACACCACAAGACTTTGTAATTACAGAATCAGTAGAAAACAAATCTGTATCTTACTTTAACGAATCAGAGAATCTTACTATAAAAGTTGTATTAGATGCTGTAGAATGAAAAACAATTATCAACTATGAGATTATTAGAATATTTGATGCAGGAAATTAGATTTTTATAATTTTTCTTTATTTTGTAAAGTAGATTTTTGAATTAATTGTTGATTAATTATGTTTTTTTGGTATAAAAAATCTTTTATGTATGGATATTGCACCCATCATTTCGTTATTCCCAGAGATTGCAATTTATTAAATATTATTATGAATTGCAATCTAGGAAATTGCGATTGCGATA
>JAZHDC010000048.1:0-6145 GCA_036541305.1 Candidatus Absconditabacteria bacterium | reverse complement strand
TAGATTCTTTTTAAATCTAAAAACTCTATATCAGAGAGAAAAGTATTTTTATTTTAGAGATTTTGTAAAAGATTTATTAAAAGAATGATCAGATATAATCTATTTTGAAGCTAACCAACCAGTTTTCAGAATTATAAAAAAAGAAAGTTTTCGTTTGATAGATGAAAGAGAAAAGATTGAAGTTGAGCTCGATGAAGATTGAATGAATAAAATTCATAATTTTTTAAAGGATGAAAAAAAAGTAACTAAATTAAGGACTAATAATAAAACTATTTTGGAAACTTTATTGGATAAGTTTATGAATTGATGATTTTCTAAAATAAATGGAAAAGACTTTATAGTATATGATATAGAAACAATTTGAAATATAAATGATTTAAGATCAATGAAGTTTATGATGGCATATTGTATATGATCTGATGATTCTCAGTCAATGAATTACAGATATGTTGATGAGAGTTCATTACAAAAATTTGCAAATTACTTATTAGAATTTGACTGATATATAATATGATATAATAATATCTATTTTGATAATCCAGTAGTTTGATATAATGTTTGATGGAGCGATGAACAAATTAACGTACTAAAGAATAAAAGTATTGATTTATTTCTTTTTATTTGGAACCTTACCAAAAGAAGAGTTTGACTGAATTTTGTTTCTACTGCTTTGTTGTGACTTTGAAAAACTCTGGAGTCATGACTTGAATGAGAAAATTATTTGAAGCAGTATCTTAGCAGTGGAGATAAAAAACTTTTAACAAAAGTGAAAAACTATTGCAAAAATGATGTTAAAATGACTTTGTGAGTTTTGTTGTATATATTAGAGTACAAAAGATTGTGTTTTGACGATTTAGTATATGATTTTGATGAAGATTACTTTGTTGATGTTTCCAAAAGAGAAAGAAAAACAAAAGAGAAAATTGATGAAAAAATTGATAATGGAATGTTTTAAATTAAATTTAAAAAATGGATATAATATCAGAATTAGCACAATTTTATGATAATCAGGCAGATAAATTTCACAATACTAGAAAAAAGCATTGGCCAGAGTTCGACTTAATTCTAAAGCAAATTCAAGATTATGAGGCGGATGAAATTAAAATATTAGAGCTGTGATGTTGAAGCTGAAGATTATTAAAATACCTAAATGAAAACACAACAAAAAAAATTAAATATAATTGAGTTGATATTTCCAATAACTTGATACAAATTGCAAGACTTGAAAACCCTTCGTGACAATTTATAGTAGCTGATATGATTTCATATATGGAAATGCAGAGTCATGAAAGTTTTGATCTTATAATAGCTTTTGCTTCTTTTCAACATATAGGTAGTAAAAAAGAAAGACTTATTATTCTAAAAAATATATATAAATCATTGAAGTATTGAGGATTATGTATAATGTCAAATTGGTCGTATTCTCAACGATTTTTCAATAAGTACAAAATAGAAACATTGAAAGCATTATTAAGGATGATATATACTTGATGATTTTACAAGTATAATGATTATTTTATTCCTTGGAAGTCATGAGATATTATCTTTAGAAGATATTATCATATATTTACAATTAAAGAATTGAAAGTGCTTTTTAATTTAAGTTGATTTATAACAAAAATTTCATCTTATTGTAACGTAGATTGATCTTTATCTTGAGATTATAGAAATTCAAGAAATACTTTTTTTGTTTGAGAAAAAAATGTTATTGAAAATTAATATTTCATGTTCAAATATTTCAATAGTAATCATAGATTTCATAAGATAATCAATCTTTGCTATTTGTAGTTATATTAGTTTTAGTTCATTCAAACTTTGAAATTTCTTTTCAATCTTGAAATATTTTTCATCATACAACATATGACTTATCGTCTCCAAATACTAAATTTATAATAAATTTTCCTTCATTTGATTCATTAATATTAGAAAGATTATTAATAATATAAGGTGGAGTTTCATCGTTTATCAGGTCAGATGGAGTAGTCGAAGAAACGTTTATAACAGTTTCATCACTAACTTCGTAACCTTTGTTGTCTATCGCTGTAATTTTTAGTTTGTGACTTCAGTCTGCAATTCTATCAGGAACTGCGAATAGTTTTTCATCACTAATCTCTTTATTTGAATAATCAAATCAACCTCTTCTTACTCAGTCTATAAATACTTTTATTTGGGTTATGTTAAAAGGGCTTTTAGCTGTAAATTTTATTTTAAATTCCCTTCATACATTTGCGTCTGTGGGAGATAATAGTTTTACTTCTATCATTCATTGTTCTGCAATTATTGTTCTTTCTTCACATGCTTGCTTTGGGCTCTCTAAAAAAATAGGTTTCCCGAGTTCATTACTATATTTTGGTATTCATGTGTTTTTCCACCATTGAGTAACAGAATCTAAATCTCTATTATCGTTCATTATAGAGTATGGTGTTAATACATACCCATCAATTATATCTTTTTGTGGAGTTAATCATTCGGTAACTAATCAATTACATAAGCTATCTATTTGTACTTTTGTAAGTACATTATCAACTTCAGTTGGAGTTTTATTTAATTGTCAAATTGAAGATTTTATTAGGTTTGTTGGTGTGTTATTATTAGGCAGCTTTCAGCTTAATTTTACTATTGAGACATTTTTAACATCATTTTTTGGCATTTCCTCATCGTTTATTAGTTTTGCTTTTTCAAGCTTGGTAAAGAAGTCTTTCCAAATTGGAGAGCTTAACCATCCTCAAAAAGCTCATGAGTTCATTGCTTCTCATTTTGTGTTTCCAGCCCAAAAAATAGCTACTTTTGAAGGAGTATAGTTAGACATCCATCAGTCTCTAGGTAGTTTTACTTTTCAGTCATTAGTATTTGTGGTTCCACTTTTGTTCGCTACTTTTATTCATGGGAATGTAAAAGTACTTCTCCAGTCTGATGGAAAATTGCTTTTATTTGATAGCATTTCCCAAATTAAATAAGCTACTCATGATGGAATAATTTGTTCTTGGTATTCAATATTTTTTTTGTATAAAATTGAATTATCTGATTTTCTTATTTCTAGTATTGGATTGATTTTAGCTGGTTTTCATAGAGCAGATAAGTGCATATAAGCATTTGCTAACTCAATCATTTTTAGTTCTCAAGCTCATATTGACAAAGAGTATCAGTATCATCATTTAGGTTTTCTGGTTTTGGTAGACCCTACTCAAATTTTAGATAAAAATTCTAGGATACTGTCTTCTCATCAATCTATAAAAAACATTTTAATAGCTGGTAGATTTCTACTTCATGCTAATGCTTCTTTTAGAGTTGTTAGTCAAAAGTATTTTCAGTCAACATTTTCTGGATTATTTCAACCAATTTTCAATGGCAAGTCAAATATAGGAGTGTCAATCGTGAAATTATTTTTCATAAATCACAAAGTATATATGAATGGTTTAATTGTAGATCATGGTTGTCTTAGGCTTTGAATCATATCTACCTTACCATCAATTGTGTCATCATAATAGTCAATAGATCACAAGTATGCTAATATATCACCATTTTTTGAATCCACATAAATCATTGAAGCATTATTAGCTCATTTTGAATTTAGACTTTTTTTGTGAGCCAAACTGCTCTCCTCTGCCATTACTTGTATATTATAGTCAAGGCTTGTCTTGATAGTTAATCATCAGGTTCTAATTAGTTCTGATCAATATTGTTTTTCTAAAAGTTCAATTATATAGAAAACAAAGTGTGGTGCTTTAATTCTTGTATTGTTCTTTTGTAGTACTATATTTATTCAAGCTAATGTAGCTTCTTTTAATTCTTTTTGGTTGATCATATTACTGTCAAACATTCTAGCTAGAACATGGTCTTTTCTTCATACAGAATATTCAGTTTTGTACTCCTTTCATTCATATGTAAAATCAAATGATAATGTTTTTTTGATTAATCATACAATATCGCTTTCATTCATAAATGTTATAGTTTGTCAGTCGAGTCTTTCTGATGATTTTAACAAAGCAGTCTCATATAGTCCTCAAGAAAGAGCAACAGGCTCTCATTCTATATCCAAAATAGAGAATCATCATATTACGTTTTCTCTTTTTGTGTATGGATTATAAATTGTAGCACTTTTTGGTATACTTGCAAGTATTGATGATTGAAGTATGTTTAGATTTATTGCTGAAGTTCAAAAATACAATTGAGAAGCAGTTTCAATACCAAATGTATTGTTACCAAATGGCACATAATTTAGATAAAGCTCCATAATCTTTTCTTTTGATTTTCTATCAATTTCTTTAGATGTGAATCATTTATACTTGTTGTTAATTTGATTTTTTATATATTCATTTAGTTGTACTGCTAGTACTATTTCTTTAATTTTTCTATCAAGTTTTCTATCACTTGATAGCAGCAGGTTTTTCATTAGCTGTTGTGTAATTGTTGATCATCAATGTCTTAGTGTCCTATGGGTAATATCATAAATTCAGGCTCTTATTATTCATAAGGGGTCAAATCAAGGGTTAGTCCAAAAGTTTTTATCTTCTATTGCAATAAGTGCATTTACCATATTTGGAGATATTTCTTCATATGGAATATATTTTCTATTTTCATCAAAAAGTTTGTACAAGACTATTCAATTTTTGTCTTGAATAACTGTTGTTTGTGCAAAAAGTATGTTTTCAATTTTTGATACATCAGGTAGGGTTTTCAATATATTCTTATTGAACCAAGCTACTCAGTATAATCATCAAACTAATAACAAACTAATAAATCCAATTAATGAGTATTTTAGAAATTTGTAGAATATGTCTTTGTTGAATTTATTCCAAAAAGTCGATTTTGATTTTTTTGTGTTACGTCTTTTTCAAATAATTCTTCTTTTGAAAGGTTTTTTTTTATAAATCATTATATATTATAAGTAAATATATCATATAATCGAGCTATTCATTGATATCCAGCGTTTGGTAACAATAAATCTTCATTTAGCATTCATATCTTCTATTAGTAATTTCTTGTTCTTCCAGTCAATATCTAGTACAATTCATACGTGTCAGTAAGAGTAGAAGTTAGTCCCTCAATACCTTAATACTACAATTGAACCTTTTTGTGGATCTTTTCAAACGCTATATCCAGCTGCTTTTGCATTAGCATACCAAGCATTTGCATTTCCTCACCATAGCCTAGTTTGTTTACTAGCTGATGAATATGGAAACTTTTTGATCGCCACATACCGAGTACAGTGTCAACGATAAAACCCATTTTGAATATTTTCACTATAGTGCCATTGAGTTAGCGTCTTATTTGATTTGTCGTATGTATTTGCTGGAGTAGTTTTTTTATTGTTTTTTGTAATTGCTTGTGGCACTGGTTTTGGCTTTATAACAACTGTTTTTAGTCAAACTTTTTTTGCTTCTTCTTCATTTATTGGAATGAATATTTCCTCTCATTTCATAAATTGATAATTATCATCAGAGAGGTAATTCAATCAAATTATAGAAGTTACTAAGTCTGGATGAAGTCAATATTGTTTAGCAAATTGTTTTAGGTTAGTGTCTTTGTTTACTTCAAAAATTATTCATTCTTCTTGAGAAATAGTTAATTTCTGTCATGGTTTAAGCACAGGATTTTTTGCAGTTAGATTGTTTACCTTTTTTATATTTTCACTTGTTGTTCAAAACAAGTAAGCAATATTGCTTAAATTATCTCAAGGTTGAACGATATAAATAAATTTATCGTATCATTCCTCAAATATTATATGTTCCTCTAATGATATAGATCAGTTGTTGTTGTTTTTTTCAATAGTATAATCATAAGCTTTAACGACCTCTCTTCTTTCTTCTACTTGGAATCTGTCTGAGTTTATCATTAAGTAACTGAATCCAACAATTATTCATAGTGAAAATAGATTTTTCAATAAATTTTGTTGGTATCTCTTTTTTATATACATATATTGATATTAGTATAAATGGCGGAGAGAGTCGGATTTGAACCCACGGTCCGCTTGCACGGACAACTGTTTTCAAGACAGTCGCTTTCAACCACTCAGCCATCTCTCCACTAGTTTTTTTGATTATCCAATTCAGATAACTCAAGCAATAATAAGTTTTTTTAAATGAATTTCAAGTGAAAATTATATTTGAATGACTTATACTATCTAAAATCCTTAATTTGCTGC
>JAZHDC010000047.1:0-6223 GCA_036541305.1 Candidatus Absconditabacteria bacterium | reverse complement strand
TGAAACTCTCAATTCAAATATTTGCTGTATAGTTCTTTTTCTGATGAGTTTGATATTTCAAATATTAGATCATCTACTGAATTATCATAAAATCATCCTAATATTTCTACATAAATTTCTTTAGCATTACTAATAGCTGCATCATGAATATAACGGATTCTTTTCAATGTAAACTCCCCTACTAACTGATTCAAACTTCACGACTCAAGATACAAGGCATTCAATGCTCAGTTCATTTTATCAGGCAAACTTTCATTTCACAGCACAAAAGAGTCAGATTTAGATAAATTTATCATTATAGTCAACTTAAATTATTTAAACATATTATATTATAAATAAATAATTTTATTTGTAAAATAATTAATTAGATATTGACTATAATTTATTTATTTGTATATTCAAGATTGTCTTATAAGGAGGACATTATGACAGAGTATTTTGGTGATTGTGACAACTTTTGTATTCAAGAAGGTTTTATCCAAATTTTTGATTTCACAGGAGGTGAATTTAATGATCAAAATATTGTAATCAATAAACAACTTAAACATCGCTATCCAGCTATCAACATCATCAAAAACAAAATTGAAAGATTAGGTGAAAATGAATTAATACTCAATGAAGAAGAAACTATTCGTTTGATTATTGACGGAATTATTTATGAAGATTGTATTGAACTTGTAACATGTTCCAAAAGGGAAATAGAATTTCCAATAATTTACATCAACCTTTCAAACCAAGAAATTCCAATCAAAATTTCATGCATCAAAAACTATCACCCTCCTTGCAAAGATAGATGTTAAAAAACACTGCACCCTTGTCTGTATTCAGATGAGGGTTTTTTTATTTAAAATATTTTTTTAGGACACTATCTCAGGAAACTGCCTCTCGACTTGGTCAGATATACTCATAGGTATTGTCTTTTTCTATCTTGTTCACATCTACGAATAGTTTTCAATAACTATATCATTTGAAAAATAAAAAATTACTACTTTCAAGTTGCTTATCTAAAAATCAAATAATATCTTATAAAAAGAAGATTTATTAAATTATAATTACTACAAAAAATATATTTTATAGTAAATCAATTTAAAATACTAAAAAAATATTATTTAAAATAAAATAGTTTAAATAGAAATATTATTTAATCTTCACAAAGGTGAACACAGCCATTACTGCCATTTTTTCTTCAATCTTGATAAATGCATTGACTGTAACTGTCTTGTTTCAACTATTTACTATTTCACATTTATAATTATTTAATTGGGTTTCATTTTTCAATGGCAAAAAATATTGAATATTTGCACTTGCTGTAACACACTTTCAAAGTAACTTTTCTGCATATTCATGAGCACCAATATCCAAAAAATCAAAAATATACCCTCATGAAACATCTCAATATTTGTTGATCAAATTAGTCATTATGATATTATTTCATCTATATTAATTAAAGTTTTTTCTCAGGTTTTTCTTACCACTAACTCTCACATATTCTCTCAATTAGCCAAAGTTTTATCTGAAATTACTATTTGATAAGGATATCCAATAAGATCTGCATCTTTGAATTTGTACCCAGCACTAGCACTTCTGTCATCGAAAGCCACATCTACTCAGTTAGCTGTCAATCTTTGGTATAGGTCCTCCCCTTTTTTGAATCAAGCATCTCAAATAGGTATTATTACATACTTGTAAGGTGCAATAACCTCTGGCCAAACCAGTCATTTTTCATCGTTGTGAATCTCTGCAACTGTTGTCATAGTCCTTTCTATTCAAATTCCATAACATCCCATATAATAAGGCTTTTCCTTATTATCAGAGTCTATATAAGTCGCATTTTTCATCTTTGTAGAATAATGATAACCAAGTTGAAAAATATTTCATACTTCAACTCACTTTTTTGATTCTAATTCTTGGAAAGTTTTTTGGGTCTTGAATCCTGCTTGTGCCATAGCAATGTCCCCTATTATATCAGGTTCATAGTCTTTGTTTATGTTCACATTTTTTAGATCTATATTTTTACGGTTACTTCATCCATACATATTATGGATTTTTGTCAAAGAATCATCAGCAACTATCAGCAGTTTTACTCACTCTTTCAAATTATCTCTAATTCATACAGGAGAAATGAAACCTGGCACTGAACCAACTAAATCAATAATTTCTTCATCAGTTGCGGCTCTCAAAGCACAAGACTTTGAAATATTCAATAATTTAGTTTCATTCACTTCATAATCTCATCTAATCACTGCTAATACAAATCTTCATGTTTCATCAACAAACATAACATCTTTTATTTGAAGCCATAATGGCAACTTATGTAAATCTACTCAATCTTGCATTGTATTTCATCTAACTGCTTCAATTTCGTGCATGTCTAATAATGGTTCATCTGTGTTCTTGTCTTCTTTGTGAAAAACTGCCACATCCTCATGAGCACAATATGTTCAATCTTTGGTAGACAAAAATCTTCACTCTCAAGCATCAGACTCTACTATAAATTCATGACAATACTCTCATCCAATATAACCATTATCAGCTTCTACTACTAGTGCATTTAGTCACAAAGTAGAATAAATATTTGAGTAAGTTTTTTTCATTTGATCGTACTCTATTTTGAAATCTTGTTCATTTGCATGAAAAGAGTAACCATCTTTCATGATAAACTCTCTAAGCCTAAAAAGTCATCCCTTTGCTCTCATCTCATCACGAAACTTAGTAGAAAATTGATAGATATGGAGTGGTAAATCTTTGTAACTAATTTGAAATTTTCTCACTACATCTATCATCATTTCCTCAGCAGTTCATCCCAAAGCAAAAGATGCACCTCTCCTGTCCTTGATAGTCATCAACTCAAATCCAACTGTATTTGTTCTATTGGTTTCTTGCCAAAGTTCTAGTGGATGCAAAACTGGGCAAATCATCTCTTGTGCTCAAGCTTTATCCATTTCAGTTTTCACAACTTTCTTGATCTTTTGTACTACTCTCATTCACATTGGTAACAAAAAATATCTTCATGCAACTGATTCTCTAATAAATCCAGCTTTCAATAACAATATATGGGACCTTACTGACAATCCAGCAAAATCATCTTTTACAGCCTTTCAGAATAACTTACTTAAATACATATTATTTTCTAAATACTAAAATATACTATAATTTAATGTTTTTATAATAGAATTCAAGAGATTGGTAAGGGAAAAATAATATAAATAATAATAATTAGTTATATGTTTAGTCTAAAGACATTGTAAACAAAGTTGGATTGATTATAAAGAAATTTCCACATTTAATTTATAACAATCCAACAATGTCATTATATCAAAAAAAAGATTATACTCAAGGTCATTTAAGGAATCAGATAGTTCTTAGGCTGAATAATGGGAAAACATATAGAGAAATTCATAATGAATTATGAATATGAAGCCTAAGAACTATCTCGAGGCGAAATCGCAGAGATTCATTGGAATCTAAATCATCTGCTCCTAATAATCCTTATAGAAAATACGAATTTCATGAGTTATACCACTTGTTTGCTTTAAAAAAATACTGACAATATTCATTAGATGATTTAATTGAGATTTTAAATAACGATTATCAAATTAAAATACCAAGAAGTACTGCTAGTTATTATTTAAATCAATGGAAAATAACTAAAACATTTAAAGATAAATCGACTTATCAAAAATTTAAAGAATATGATATTTGATATGTACATGTTGATATAACTTATTGACCTAAAATTAATTGAAAAAAAAATGTATATTTATGTTGCAATTGAAAGGAGAACTAGATTGATTTATATTGAAGTTCATGACAACAAAAAATCTATAACTGCCAAGATGTTTTTCAAAAATGTTATTGAATTCTTTCCATTTCATATACACACAGTAATAACTGATAATTGAAAGGAATTTACACTGAAAAACCATAAATGAAAACATGATCTAATATGAAAATTTGATGAAATATGTATAGCTTTAAATATTGAACATAGAACTACTTTGCCTTAAACTCCGAAAACTAATTGAATGGTTGAAGTATGTAACTGAACTATCAAACGTAATACAATAATGAAAAAAGATATATTAGCATTTATGATATTCTACATTCTAAATAGAAGACACTGATGAATAGTCAAGGAAACTCAGACAAAAACTCCTTACGATGCATTAGTATACTATTATAAAATTTATCCAGATAAATACAAAGAACCTCCAGAAAGCGTTAAACAAAAACTTCAACAAATTGCAAAAATAAATAATATAGAATTATATATAAAACGGAAACTTTAGATAACTAAAATTATAATCAATTATTTACTATTCCGTTTACAATGTTATTAGACTTTACATTTAAATATTAAATTAGTTTGAAAGTATAATAAAATATTTTCAATATTCAAGGAATTAGAAGAAATGAAAAAATTATCCATAATCATTGACAAAAAACAATTATTTAAATATAATGTATTGTGATAAAAATTAATAAACAAAATGGAAAATAAAAAAGATCTAGACGAGTCAATGGAAATAAATGACTGGGAGAAGCTTGCACAGTATATAAAATCACACAAATTTGATGAATTAACATCACAAATTCATAATTTTTTTTAGGAGAAATTGAGCAAATAAATAATATTAAAAAATGAAAACAAGGAAATAAAAACAATAATAATGAATCAATTTTGACAAATAAAGAATCAAATAGATATAAATATTATAATGAAATATTTTATGATAGTCAAACAATATTCAAATGAGTATGATTTGATCTAAATAAAGAAATACAAGACAATAAAAAAACAGTACATAATGAATTTAACTGACATCTATTAGCCAGATTGGAACAAAATTCAAGCAGTGACTTTGCAATGAAAAAACACCTTTGGAGTATCGCTAGCAATGCAGAGTTCTCATTAAACTTTTTACATATAAAACTACAACTGGAAAAAATGCTAGAAAGAGTTTATGCATGAGAGCTACAGTGAGAAAGCTGAAAACAAGCAATAATAAAATATAAAAAGTTTGAAAAAGAATGGGAAAAAATCTTTGGGAAAAAAGGGTTACCTAAGCAAACATCTCTAATTGCATACAATGAAAGTAAGATCAAATATTGAGCAAGAAGCTATGCTTGAGCTGTAGGATATTTCCAGTTTATTTCTCAGACAGGAAAGACTTACTGACTAAAAAGTGATAAGTTCATGGACGAAAGAATGGACCCTATGAAAAGTGCCAATGCAGCTGCAAAATACTTAGCAGATTTGCGGGATATGTGGTATGAATTAAATATACAAAATAATTATCAAGATAAAATTAGTAAAGAAGAAATTGTTATTATTTGAGAGAAATGATTGGAAGAAATACTAAGGGAATATAAAATAAATAGTGAATTTGTACTAAAATATAATAATTTGAAACCTGAAGAGATAAAAGAATGAATAGAAATCAAAATTCCTACAGAATACGATATTGATAAAAAAAGTTTGGAATGAATAAAAAAAGACTCATTATATTTAGCATTAAGTAGTTATAATTGATGATTAGCGGTGAAACTGAAAGGAGTAAATAACTATGAAAAATATGTAGAAAAAATGTCATCTTTAATAAAACAAACAAAATTATACTCAAACACCCTAAACTGAATTATAAAAACTATAAAAGAAAATAAAAATATAAATATGGAGGAAACTATAGATAATATGATAAAAATATTTGCTAGCATCTCTGATAAATTCTTTAAAATAGACTTTTTTGAGCAAACAATCCAATCACTTCAAGAAATCAAAAATTCAAAAAGAAATATTGGTACCAAAAAGAAACAATTGTTGAATATTATTGATGGATGAGAAAATTATGGAAATTATTTTGAATATTGGTATTTTGAAATACTTGCTCAAAATCTATTTTATCCTGCCAAACTATTTGCAGTGAAAAAAGCATATAGCAATAGTGACATTAGTAAAATTGAAAACAATCAAAATCTAATACATAATCCTTTAAATCTAAGCAAACTTGCTAGTAAACATGGTACAGATTTGAATTGATTGACTTTTATAAAACTAGCTAAAAGTCTATGATTGAAACCACAAGATCTTTATGAATATAATCATCATATACTTTCACCTAGATGAAATATTGGGGATAAAAAAGATTTTTGGATAAATATTCCACATTCTATGGAATGAAAAATTGAAAAAGTAATTTGAGACAAACTTTGGAAAAAAGAA
>JAZHDC010000046.1:0-6285 GCA_036541305.1 Candidatus Absconditabacteria bacterium | reverse complement strand
TTAAATACTTAATTTTATTCTTACTTTGACTTGACTTTTCTCATAATAAGACTCCAAGAGGGCAGGATACAAGTATAGCTTATTGTATCTTCCCATCTCTGAGGGGAAGATTAAAGAAGGGGTGCAACAATACTTGTATAGAAGCGGTTTTTGTCGCCGGTTATTATAATCCAAAAGAAAACAACCATTGCTTTTAGAAATAAAATACACTAAATACTTGTTACTGAGTATTGTGTACTTGAACTATTGCGAAGTAATCTAATGATAATCGTATTTCACAGAATATACAAATATTTTATTTCTTTTTCAGAGCCATAATCTCGTTTTTTAGCATTTTTATTTCTGATAGATTTACTAAACCAAGATAAGATCAGTAAAGAATTCCAATTATTATCAAATATAACAAATTATAAAGCCTTTGTGTGTCATCTGTTGAAAATATACTATCCTTTACCATATAAACAGCTAAAACAAAGATAGCAATCAAAAATAAATTCTTGAAGAAAAATCTAAAATCAAATCTTATAGGATGCTCTTTTGTGATTATTTTGTAGCTGGCAGTGAACATAAATATCCGTCAACAAATCATGCTGATTACTGCTCATATTGGTCAAATTCTTGTGATTAGTAAAATGTTCATAATTACATTGATGATACAAGCTCAGATGATTATCATTACATTATATTTTACTTTTCATATTCAACTAAGGTATGTGAAATTTAGTGTAATCAAGTTGTTAAGTACAATGAAGCAAGCTAAATATTGCATCAAGACTCACGAATACTCAAATTTAGCTCAGTAAAGAATTATTGAAACTATTGGAGCTAAGACCAAAAGTATTCATCACATACTGATTCAGATTAGAGAAAAATACTTGTAGAAAAAGTTTCTCAGTAATTGAAGTTTTTCAGGTTGATTTTTGTTGGTGATTTCTGTAATCAATGGAAATAGAAATATAGAGATTGGTCAAATTAGTAATGAATATAGGTTAGATAAACTTAAGAAATTGCTATAATATCAGGCTTTTTCTGCTCATAAGTAGTACATAATCATTTGTTGATCTATCTGACCAAGTATAGTTCATGCATTGATTCAGATAAATATTCGTAATGAGTATTTTATGTAATCTTTTAGCATTACTTTGTCATAGACTATTTTTCAGCTTAGTAGATTTTTGTATCTTGTAAGGAAAATATATATTCAAATAAATGATGCAATTATGGTTCACACAACCCAGGCAGCTCAATACAAAAAGCTAGATCCTATTCAAAGGGCAAAAAATGTAATAGATAGAATTGCTATTAGCCACATTCTGCTAACATCTAGTAGTTGTTGTGCAAAACTGTTTTGGAATGCTAAGAAAATACTTCAAAGTACTTGGACCATATTGATAAAGAAAAAGTACAATGCAAATATTTGTAATATCTGGAATGCTTGGGGTGACTGGAAGTAATTTACTGACAACCATCATGCACCAAAAAACATCAAGCATCAAAGCATAATTCATGTAATTAACTGTACTCACAAACTCATAAATATAGCTGTTTTTATGTAATCTACTTGCTTGTTTATCCAAAACTTTGGTAAATAAAACTTTAGAGTTTCTGTTAAACCAAAATCATTATAAGCACTAAGTAATGTTACAAATCAAAGTATTGTGTATATAATTCAAACATCACTTACTGTCAAATCATTGGATATAATCACTCTAATAATATAACCAGTAGGAGCAGATAATATTGTAAACAAATACAACCAAAATCAGTTTTTGATTAGTTTTTTGCTAAGGGTATCGTTATTTAACATAATTTATTGTTTGTTACTTAGATAGTTTTTTCATTATTATTATTTTGCATTACTTTGCAATAGAAAAAATAGAGTAATTTTTTTGTTATTTTATACAATTATTTAAATTTGATTATTTAAAATAAATATTGAATTTTAGTTTCTAATAAGTATATAATTTATTGAATTATTATATTACATTAGTATAATGATAAAAATTATTAGAATAATGAGAAAGAAAACTCTATAAAACTCAAGTTATTATATTAATTATTAGATATTTTTATATTTATTAAATGATAATATTATGAAAAGATTAACTAGTTTTGGTATTATAATTTGAAGTTTTTTAGTTTTTGGTATTGCTTTTCTTATTTATTTTTTGAATTCAAATAAGGCATACGTTCCCAGTACAGAACAATTAGTTCTTCAAGAAACCCTAAACATTTCAAGGTCTTACACTTTGCTTCGTATGAAAACAGATGATGTTTTGATAAATGCAAGAAATTATCCTACCTATGAAGAGTGGCAAAAGGAAATGAATGGTATAATTCAGCAATGGTCATCAATGGAAGCAAAAGCTAAATCCCTTGAGAATATGGCTCTCAAAATGTTGGATGAAAAAGTATCAATTAAATTTTTCAATAGTGCTTTAGCTTATGATAAACAAGAAATATCTAGAATCTTTGATAATGCACCAGCTGGTAAAAAGATTGCAACTTTAGCTAAGCACTTGTGAGTAGATGCAAAAAAAGCTTATATGATACTTACTCAAGATCAAGCACAAGTACAGGCAGATGCATGGAATGAAGCATGAGACACATTCAAAAAACTTGAAAACTCAGCAGTTGTAATAAAAGATACTTGTAAAGTGGTTACTTATGTATGAACAATAGTAGCTACGTGATGAACATCTGCTGTAGCTGCATGATGAGCTTTGACGCAAGCAGCGGTTGTAGTAGCAGGAGCAGATTTGGTATTAGAAGTAACTGATGATGCAGCTAAGATTGCATTGTGAGATAAAAATAAGATTTCTACTGTTGTTGGTGAAGCTAGAGTAGTTACTGAGCCAGCTGCTGCTATACTTATGATTTCTACATTACCAAGTAATGTTACCAAAGCAGTAGATAAATTGAGTGCAGTAACTTTTGGAGCTGATCAATTAAATTCTTCTGTACAAGAAGGTAAAGTAATAGGTATAAAATTACCTGTTCCTTCAAAAAATCCTCAGAATTCTAATATGACAGTATCTGTTTTGGAATCTGAAGAAGTTAAACCTTGGATACAAGAACAAGGAGCTACAGAAACTCAAGAAAGTATTCAAGAGATAAAAGAAAGCTTAACTAATGTAACAAATGTATGAACTGAGGAAAAGTTAAAGGAACCAAATAACCAATCTGATACAAAAAACGATAACAAAGTAGAGAATGAAGTTATCAATAATAATAATCAATGATCTTGAAAGTTAGTACAAATTAAATTCAAAAATGCAGCTAATAATATTTGGGTAATTGATACAGAACCATATGGATCTCAAGATTATCGTGGTGAATTAGATGCAATTTATGCAAAAGATTTTGCAGTAGCTCCTGGAGAAACATTTATTGATATCAATAAGCCTATGAATTCTACTAATCCTACTGAAACATCTAGTAATTTTACTGAAACTTCAAATACTACATATGAGTATAGAATTCAATTGATTGCAGGTTGAATTTTACCTGAGGATGAAGATGAGCAGTATGTATATGATCCATTTGTTGCTGTTGTAGATTTTACAGTGAAATGAACATATGGTAAGGTTGTTACAGTGGTTTGGGATGGTGCTTCATTTAGACAATTAGAATAGGTAAGTTTTGTATATATTTCCCTCCGTATGGTTATTGCACCCATCCTTTTTTCCTTCCCAGAGATTGCAGTTGATTAAATATTCTTATGAATTGCAATCTAGGATATTGCAATTGCGATAGGAGATGGGGGATTGTTTAGAATATAACATCTATGTTCTATTTACTATCGCTATAATCTAAACTGGGGAAGACCAAAGAAGGGGTGCTACAATTAGCAGATTGATATAGTAAATAGAATATAGTAATAACAATCAACAACAAAAAAACAAGCAATGTTACTTGCTTGTCTTAAATATTCTCTTAAGTATTTTCTAGATTATTTTTTCTTAGTTACTTTTTTTGCAGGTTTTTTTGCTTTTTTATCTGCAGCTTTAGCTGGTTTTTCTTTCTTTGAAGTTTTTGCAGCAGTTTTCTTTTCTTTTACAGGTTTTACAATTTCTTCTACTTCTTCAAAGTCTTCTAGCTCTAAATCCATTCATAGAATAGTATTGAAGATGATATAGTCTAACATACTCATATTATCCTCGTCGTCTACAAAATAATCTTCAATAGCTCAGTTCTCATATACAAGTCTAAAGTATTGTTTACCTCAATCCAAGTCGTTATTCACTTCGATCTTCACAATTTCCGATAGATTAATGAAAGATGTTGTATCTACTGTATTTACTACAATAACACTTTCAGCTAAATCTAAATAAGCTACTTTTGTTCATTTTGTAATTTTACTCATTATATTTGATTAAAGTCTAAAACAATTATTGATCTAGTAGTTCTTGTTTTATATCTTCTACTAAGTTGTGCAGAAATGAGATGTTGTGCAATGACAATAATATTCATCCTAGCATTTCATTTTCTCTTACAAGATGGTGCAAATAAGCCTTTGTAAATGTTTGGCAAGTGAAACAGTTACATTTTTCATCTAATTTGCTAAAATCATTTTTGTATTGAGCATTACCTAGTTTGATATTTCAATGGTTACTAAATGCTGTTCAATGTCTTCATAATCTTGTAGGTAATACACAATCAAACATGTCTATTCCTTTGTATATGCAGTTGCGAATTTCATTTGGAGTTCACAATCACATAAAATATCTTGGTTTATCTTGTGGCAAAATGTCTACCACGGTGTCAATTACATTGTACATGTCTTCATGACTTTCCCCCACACTCAATCATCCAATTGCAATTCCATCTATAGCATATTTGCTAAGAAATGCAGCAGATTCTTGTCTAAGGTCATCATGTAATCATCACTGTACAATAGGGAACAATACTCCACGGATTTCATCATACTTTGGCAAAAAGTATTCAAAAGCTTTGTCTGCCCACTTGTGAGTCATTTGCATTTGTTTGTTTACTTCGCTTTTGCTGATGTTTTCAGTAGGGGAGCATACATCTAATACCATCATAATATCTGATCCTAAGTTGGTTTGAATATCTACTACTTTTTGTGGAGTAAATAGATGTTTTCCTCCATCATAAGGTGATTTGAACCAAACTCAGTCCTCTTGAAGTTTTACTAGAGATTGAGATTTGTCTTTTCACAATCCAAGGCTAAACACCTGGAATCATCAGCTATCAGTAAGTATTAGTTTGTCCCAGTTTTCGAATTTGTGCAATCCACCTGCATTTTTTATCAGCTCGTCTCATGGACGAAGATACAAATGGAATGTATTTGCCAAAATTAGTTGTATTGGTGTGTTGTTTCCAATGTATTTTGGGTCTTTCAACATGTCCAAAATCAGTCCCTTTATAGTAGCTTTGGTTCCTACTGGCATAAAGACTGGAGTTTGTAATTTTACTCAATTCAGTGTAATCTCTCCAAGTCTAGCTTTTCATACTTTTTTCAGTACTTTGTATTGCAATTTTCACATATATATTTCTTTTAAAATACAAACTTCTATATATAATAAATATTTTTTTCTATATTTCTATACATTTTTGTTCAAAATTCTATTTTTGATTATTTACATTGGACAAAGAGATTATATATTTTGATTAGGTAATTGCAAAACAGCATTTTTTATGCTTTTTATTGGTAGATTTCTATTATCTTTACTTTTGTAAAATTTACACAATCTTTACTTAATTTCTATTGAATTTTGATTAATTTATTATATTATTTGAATTATGGAATTACCTTTATTATAATATCAATAATGGAATTAGATAATAATAGATTGAAGAAGTTAACAATATGAGCAATATTATGAGTTGCGATTAGTAATGTTTTTGGTTTTCAGTGAAATACACCTACTCAAGTACTATCTGACTCACAAAAGACAATTATAAAAAATACACTAGATTCTATGATTGGTAAGTTTGACAAAGCTGATAGTAATGCTGTGAACAAGTCACTAAATTTACTTTTGTGAAAGATTAAAAATCAAATTAAATGATACAATGAAATTCAAGATAAAGATTTGAATATGCAAAGAAAAATTCTTGTGTTGGAATATTTACAACAACTACTAGAAGTTAGAATTGCAAACAAAGCAATTACAAATAATAAATCTGATAAACCATCCAAAAACACAAACAAAGTAGAACTACCTGTAACAACACCTAATGAATATCCTTCTACCAATACTAGAGCAAGTTAATTTACTATGAACTAATTATTATGATTATAAAATTCTTAACTTCATT
>JAZHDC010000045.1:0-6241 GCA_036541305.1 Candidatus Absconditabacteria bacterium | reverse complement strand
ACATGATCATTCTAATTAATATCAATTATTCATACAAAAAGACCTTCTATATGTTGGTCTTTTTTTTATGTAAAAATATCTTTTATAGTTTGACTTTGAAAAATTATTTTATATAATAATAATGTTTAACATTTTAATAAATGATATATGATAGATATTCTAAAGAGAAATATTTTCAAAAAGTATTCATCTGATGAATTAAAATGACTTTTTTTATCTTGATATGATTCAAGTTGAAAGATATTATTTTCTAATTGAGTTTTGAATTCTGATAAACCATTGTGAGAGTTAATTGACTATTTATATTATCTTAATTTTGAATCAAATAAAGATAATATAGCTGACTTAGTTATTGATATTGTTATTCAAAATTTTGAAGTAACCAATCCTCAAGATATATTGTCATTGTCTATGAAGGATTATTGATTATATGTTTATTGATTGTCTTGAAATCAATGATGAATAATGTTACCTAATACATCTGAAGTAGCTGATGTCAGACAAGCATTACAGTTAGTGAAATCTAAAAATTCAATTACTGATAAAGTTAAAGTTTTTGCATTCAAAACTGATAGAATTGTTATCTAATTTATTATTTTATATTTAGATGAAATACTTAAAGGCTATTATTTGTTTATTATTCCTTACACTAGTTACTTTTATTCAATGAATATATGCTGATTCACCATATAATAATTTTTCTTATATAACTTGAACAGCTTATTTAAATTTCCAATGAGAAATTGAATGAAAGAATTATAACGTATACCTTGATACTAGTAAAATAAATTATATTACTTGAAATGATTGAATATTATATCAGTGTTTCAATCTTAGTTGAACTTGATACACAGATACTATTTGAGAAGTATATTTTGGATATTGAAATTATTCTGCATATAGTTGCGCAGATTGAGTTTTACGTGGTTATGTGAAATTATCTGCATGATGACGGATTTTATTAGATGATAAAGATTTGTCAAATTGAGATAATTGGAAAGTTAAAGTAAATTATTATTGAGATTCAGTAGATCAAGATGTAAACTGAAAACCATTTCATTATCATAGTAAAGATTGAGAGTGAAATTGATTGTGATTGAGTTATACAAACTGACTATGATTTTGGAATTGGAATACGGCAAAAATTCTTATTCCTAGTTCTTCATATATTCTAGCATTTGTAGATAGAAATAATAGTACTACTAGTTTGACTTCTTGAGTATTAGCAAATTGACTATCTACTTCTAATTTTACTGTTGAGTTGGTTGACATATACTGAAAGAAAATAAATTGACTAAAAGTAGCTAAAATATGATTTGATCCTTCATTATGATCTTATTTTAGACGAAAAAATCCTGATACTAATCTATTACAATCAACAATATTTTTTGAGAATTGAGATAATTACAAAAATTCAGTAATTATGAATAACTCTAATTTCAGTTCTAAGGCAGTTTCTCTAATGTTTTGAAATTGAATTTATACAGTACAAGTTGCATGAGCTCTATGAACTGAAATGAAAGTATTTTTGACTTGAAATGTTTCTTTTGAGAGTACTTTCAATAAAAATCTAGCCTTAATTGATTGAAATTGAGATTGAAAAATTCTTATTTGAGATCAAGAGTATTGAACTGTAAAATTATGAGCTTTTAATTGAGTTGATAGTTTGGATTATTCATGAAAAATTCAATTACAGTCAACATATCCATATTCTATAGTTACTTGAAATGAGTTTGTTGGAGATTCCAATTTCCCTATCAATATAAAGCCTATTTCCGAAAGTTTAGACTCTAAAATTATAATTAGTTATATAGTAAATTGAAAGTATAATTTTAAATTCCCAACTTCTTTAAAGTATTACAAAGAAATTCCATTTGAATTGAAAACAGGTGAATGAAACATTTATGCAGATAAAAAGGTAGATAGATTAGAAATTGATTTTGATGATTGTATGAACAAGTTAGGTAATTGAAAAGATATATGCAAAATTAGACTAACAGCACTAAGTAAGAACAACTTGCCAGTCCCATATATTGATTACAATTTGAATATTACTGATTCAAATCAGAATTCTCCAGATAGATTCTCTTCTTTTGATTTAGATGAATTGTGAACAGATTATATTAATGGGATGGTTTATTCAACAAGTAGTAGTTTTACAGATAGTAAATGAACAATAAATATATCCTTGATGTCATATAAGCCTGTATTTTGATGAAAAATTAAAATATCTATCAATAATATAAAAAATAACATTAGTGCAGATTATAATTGGATTTCAGAAAATTCTTCATGAATTACTTTAGAGACAAATGCTGAAATTAATTTCAATAAAGTAGTTGATATTTTTTTTAGTTGATTATGATTTGAAAATTGAGTTGCTTTAAATGAGAATAATGAAGTATATTTGATATATAAAATTCTTGATGCTACAAGCGCTATTTCTAATCCCTCATATAAGCTAGTTTGATCTATATTATGATGTGCTGATTGTTCTTTTGTTAAATGATGAGAATTTAATTCTAATATTTTTTGAACCAAGCTTGAAACAATTACACTAACTTGATCTGTTGATCCAGACTCTCTTCAATATTATAATGATTTTTACAAATATACTTTAGCATGAGTAAACTGAGAAAAGGAAATTGTATTAGTACCAAATATTAAAATAAACTGAAAGAAGTTAAGTGTTATTTGACAGTTTTATTGATTGAAATTATTTTGATTAGCTAATAAATGATTTAATTATTCAACATTAACCGATGTTGCAGTTATTTGATCAAATATTCCTTTTTCAAATTATATTTCAGATATTGAAAAACAAATATTCAACAAAAATAGATGAAAAACATTACAAGTAATCAAGTCTGAATATAAATTAGATAAGGTAGAGAATCTTGGTTCTAGAATTTACCAATGTGAACCATGATGATATATTTTGTTACAGTGATTATGAGATATTGTGATAAAGTGAAATAATGATTTGGTATTTAGAAATTGTAATATTCATATAAAATCAAACCTGATTACTGAAGACGCTAACAGTAAATTAGTTATTACATCTATTTGAAAGAACGAATTTAATATGTCAAAATCACAATGATGGAGAACAGATTCAATGATATACATTTATCCATCAGTAAGTACAATTATATGATCAATAATTACTAATTGAACAATTTTGCTTCCTAGTGAGGATTCAGTAGATGAAGACAAAATATTTGTTTCTAAAAGATGGAACAATACAAACTTAAAAAAACAGTTGTATATAAAATGAAAAATCATGGCTAGAAATACTTTAGGTTGATGATTTATATCCAATGATATTTATGTGTTACCTTGATGAAGAAAAGTAGATAAATTTACAATGCTTTTTGATCAAAATACTATTCCAGCTGAAAACTATGCTCAAGCATTTGATATGCAATTTTGGAGAGCTTCATATGTAAAAAATTGAGTATATGATGTTAATATTCTTTCTCCTTTTATTAAAGATAGGTATTCGTGTACTTGAAGTTCTACAGACGATAAAATTTGTTTAAAACCAATTGTATTGGAAAATGATGGATAACTTTTAGATTAAACACAAAAAAAATGAGTTGAAATAATAATTGAAAAAACAATACTTCATCTAGTATTTTTGAAGCAATAGCTGATACTATGATGCTATGAATAAAAGAATTCAATAAGACCGTGTCTATTTTATTTTCTACCCCAAAGCAGTGAAGGAATCAAATCACAAAAGAAATGGATTGATGGGAATCTGATTTAGTCGAGAAAAGAAAGTAAATAAGTTATTAAATAATTTTGATTTTAAGAATTTTATAAAACTCTTTAAAAGATACTTTTTTTTAATCTTTTCAATTACATGATATTTCCTTTTTATCAATTCTTTTTTCATAAATGAGTACTGGAGATTATCAATAATATTTTGTATTATTTTATATATCAGTATTCATTTTCTTTATATTGAATATAGAAATATAAAATTAAAGTATATTTATTATTGATTAATTTTACTAACAATAATTGAAATTATAGCACTATTTGTCCTAAATGATAGTCTATTTTTACAATACATTTGAATAATTCCTTTTTGAAATAATAGTTCTTTATTGATTACTAATTTAGTAATCTTATCCTTTATTGTTTATAATTTATCAATTTGATTGTTGTTTACTGCAATTGATTTGGAACTTAATAATAGAGTTAAAGTTTCTCCTTGGCTTTTATTTAATTGATGATTAAAAATTTATTCAATATTTATTTCATTATTATTTTCCTTTTTCTTTATTATCAAATATAATCAATTTTCAGTTAGTTGTGATTATTTATATTCAAATTTAACTTCATTTGTAGAATGAGTTTCTCATCCTTTAAAGCTATCTATAAATCAAATTGATAATTTCAAAAATTATTTAACAAAATTCAATAGCTCTTCTATAAAGGAAATAATATGATATAATGATTCATCTTTAACTTGATCAACAAACAGTATCGATCTAAGTTGCATTACTAACAATTATACTTGAACTTCCCTTTTAAATAGTAGTTGAGAACCTATATATAAAATACAAGAGAAAACAACATTAAAGACCTCATTTGAAAAAAAAGTTTTATCCACATATAATCAGATTCTAAGTGACAAGAAACTTTTGAATTCCACTATTTGTTCTTATTTAGTTGATATTATTTCTTCAAGATTTGCCACACCTTGATTTAAGATTTCAGTCATTTTGTTTATGTTTATGATAATTTGGCCTTTAGTTTCTGTTGTCTTTTTTATAGTAAGTATTATTAGTTATATATTATTCAAAACATTCTTGTTTATTAAGTTTTATAAAATTGTTATTGTCGAAAAAGATATAGAAAAAATAGAGTAATTAATTATAATCTTTACTTGATTTTTTTATTTAGATTAATAAAGTAAAATTTATTTGATTTAATAACCATATGTCTAATTATAGTTCTATCATCAAACTATTAAATTCAGCTAATATTAAATACGATGAAATATCTCATTGTGTTTCTACGAGATGCGAACATTCCAAGCAACTAAGAGCAAGTGCATGATTAATTTGAATTTGAAGCAAAAACATTGTCTTTCATTGTAAATGAAATTATTTTTTGGTAACTACTCTCTGAGATAAACTTATCAAAGCAAGAAACTTTAGGTACGATTTTGGAAGTAAAGATATTAGATTTGCATCTCAAGAGGAAATTGACAGATTAATTTTTTCCAAAATATGATCTATTCCACCTTTTTGATTTGCAAATACTGATCTACCAATATTTGTAGACAATGAAATATTTGATCATGATTATTTCATATTTAATCCTTGCTGTCCTGATAAATCTGTTAGAGTAAATACAGTCGATTTGAAAAAAATTTACAAATATTTATGTAATCCAATTAAATATTTTACTCACAATGATAATGAATTTAAAGTTTTTTTAGATCAATTATAATTGTTGACTTTTGATATATTTTTATTATAAAAAATATATTTATTTGATTAATTAATTATAATTATGATTAATATTAATCAAAAATCAAAAACTTGTATTCATAATGAATCACATGATTCTTTGATGAATAAAGAAATAGCTATTTTATTGGAAATAGACAAAGACTTCAAAAGAGCATTAGAATATTTAAAAACTGAAAAGTGGAAGGCATTGATTAAAAATGATATTAATATATTACAATGACTTAACTGACTGCAATTATATTATTTAGCAAATCATTTTATAACAATAAATCCCTGATGAGTTTGCTGTTATTTCAAGAATTTTCAATTAAATTCTTTAGAAGTAAATTACGAATTAGCAAAAAAAGTATCAAGAATTGATATGTGATGGTTTGCAAATTATATAAGTAACTTTCCTATTTTTTCTGAAGAGTTGATGTTTGATTTGATTATTAATTCTTTTTCTATTACAATAGAAAGTATTGAGCAGTTATGAATTGATTCTATACACGCTTCATATTTACATTATAATCAGTTTGAGTCAGTTTGTAAAAATTTTTCAAGATTTAGAATCACGAATAATGAATATATTAAGATTATAAAAAACAATATTTCTTCAGTATATCCTGAATTAATTATTAAATATGATAATATATTTTAAGCTTATTAAGCTTTTGAATTTTGTGTTTTTTTGTGTGCATATAAGCTAGCAGTTCTATCTTTGTAATTGCTAGTTTGTCCTCATAGCCAATCTCAATTTAATTTTCAAG
>JAZHDC010000044.1:0-6411 GCA_036541305.1 Candidatus Absconditabacteria bacterium | reverse complement strand
AGTGAATTATGAGTAAATAATGAAAGAATTACTTTTTCCAAAGATTATGCTAGAAATTGACTAAGATTTTTAGTAGAAAAGTTGTGAGAAAAGGCAGATTGAGTAGTAGTAGGATTTTTGAGAAATGATGAATATTATTTCTTGTGAATCAACAATTTACTTACTGAATCATTAGATGCAGATCGTGAAGCTACTAGACAAATAGTGAAATTCATTGAAGAAAAAAGCATCATTTGAGCACTAAATGAAACTATGATCAAAAGATGAGATGTAAATTATACTTTTATTCAATGTGAAGATAAAGCTACTATCTCATGTTTGTATGTGAAAATCGAAGTGGAATGATACGAATGAGTACTTGCAATACTTTGACCAGTAAGAGTAAACTACAAACAAAATCTATGAATACTAAAAAAATTCCTTTCAAATTCAATTATCTAATCACAATAAAATGAGTATTGAACCACAAGATACACAAAATAAACTACCTGAATCCACAAAAGAGCAACTAGTATCATTCAAAAATGAACTAGATTCAATGATGGAAAAAATCGCAATGGACGATCCAGAAAAAAATGAATTAAGCTCATTGATGAATGATGTAGAAGCATTATTGTCAAAACAAGACAATGAAATTAGTGAACAAGAACTTTGAAAAATTGAAAAAAGAATAGAAAAACACAGATTAAGTTTCAAAGATGAATTTGATTCACTTAGAAGCCAAATTTTGAACTGAAACAAATGAAAAGAAATGCCAAAGAAATTTACTGAAACACAAGTAAAACAACTGGCTAATGAATGAAGAAAAGTCTCTGGAAATGCAGTAAAAAGCAAATTAGATACAATTTCATCTAAAATTCCTTTCCTTGCAAGATTATTGCAAAAAGCAAAAAATTAGATTTTAATATTATTATAAGTTATGGAAAAAATTATACAAAGCGCTTGATGAATAGTTTATTATATTGATAAAATATCTCATACACCAAAATTCTTGATGATAAAAAGATTTGCCCTTTCTAAAAAAATTGAATGGGTAGCTCCAAAATGAAAAATTCAATGAAAAGAAAAAGCAATTGATGCTGCACTTAGAGAAGTATGTGAAGAAACTTCACTTAAAGCAAAAGATTTGCACATTATTGATGAAATCTGAGTATTATCATTGGCTCTTCGTGATGCTGAAAGATGAAACTTAGACAAGGATATTACATTTTTTCTAATTGAATACAAAGGAGATCCTACAGCAGTAAAAATCGAAAAAGTAGAATGATATTTGTGATTTTACAAATGGGCAACTATCCAAGAAATCACTAATTTAGTATATTACGAAGATTTGAGAAAAATCTTCAAAGCAGCATACAACCGCATAGTATCTAACTGAAAAAAATAATTTTTATTATTTTAGAATTGTTTGGATAATGCTAGAAGTTATATACCATTGACATTCATTTGTGGAGATAGCTAACCATAATTGATCTATTTTTATCGACCCGTTTATCACTGGCAACCCTTTTTGCGATATCAATTTGGAATCTATAAATTTGGACAAGATCAAGGCTATTATCCTCACCCACGGCCACCAAGACCATATTGGCGATACGTTTAGCCTCCTGAACCAAAAAAAAGATTTACCAATTTTTGCAACTTATGAGATTGGTAATTTTTTGCAAAAGTCTAATAATGCTGAAAATATTTTTCATATGCACATAGGATGAACCAGAGATTTTCAAGATTTTGTGGTAAAGTTTGTAAGCGCTGTCCATTGAGGGGGAATCTGAGAATCTAACAGCGAAACGGGGATAGCCGCAGGAGTGGTAGTGAGAATTGATGGGAAGTCTATCTATCATGCATGAGATACTGCTTTGCACTATGATATGAAACTGCTTGGAGAGTACGATAAAATAGATTTGGCGTTTTTGCCTATTTGATGAAATTTCACTATGTGAATCGATGATGCTGTAATCGCAACTTCCTTTGTGAAGCCAAAAACTGTTGTACCTATTCACTACAACACTTGGGATGTAATTGCTCAAGACCCAATAGATTTTGCTAGAAAAGTAATGAGTGAGTGATTTGCCACACCAAAAGTATTGAATCCTTGACAAAAAATAGTTTATTAAATCCTAATTAAATATGTCTATATTAAAATATTTGGAAGAAATATATGAAAGGTCTACTATGGACAAATGATTTTCTTATTACAAAATGGGAAAAGTGCTTGAGTTAGACTACAATGAACAAATCAATAAATACGAAGGAAAAGTACTTGGAAGCTATGGAACTTATAACACAAATATTAAAACATTGAAAGACAACGATGCTGAAATCGCTTCTTGAATGTGCAGTTGTATGGCTTTTGAAAGATATGGAGAATGTAAACATATTGTTGCATTAGCTCACAAAATAGAAAACACACATCTTGATGAATCATCCCTTATAGACCAAGAAACATTATTTGAAAAAATTATGGAATTAAATGATGCAATATTTTTGAAAATTCTTAGCAAAAGACTAAAATGAATTGTATGAAATAATTTGTGAGATGCAAAGTTAGTATTGCAATCTTTCTTGAGAAAATGATTAGATATTACTACACAACTTTCTCCTAATTATATGGATTATTTAGATTTGGGATGAGATAAAAACAATTCATGATTGCTAAATAATTTATTTGATTACAAAGAAAGGTTTGATAGCCAAACTAATTACAAACTGAAATTAGATTTTTCTTTGTCTGACTATGATGACAATAATATTTATATGGACCTATACGAGTGTAAACTACTAGAAAATAATAAATACTCAAAAGGTAAATTACTATGAAAAAGCATTCACTCATTTCCTATGAAATACAAAGATTTACTGATTTTTCAATGATCTAGAAAATGAGAAATCTGGAACAGGAACTGATTCAATGAAATGGGAGAACTTTTTATTACCAAATTAAGAAACTTTGAAAATATTTATGATAGTTCAAATGACAATGAAATTTTTGTAAAAGATTGAATTTGAGATTTGCAATTGACAGTTATGCCTAAGAATGACAAATTTTCAGTATGAATTTGTGGAATGTTTTTTGAAGAAAAAGTTTTCCTAAACTCACCAAGCAATTTTTTTGGTAGTGGAGATTTGTGATACTATGCAATTTACCAAGAAAATAAATTGTATTTCTTCAAGTCCAAAATCCCTTACAATATCATAAAGAAAATTCTAATATCTAATATAAATGTAGAAAAAAAAGACCTTGAAGAACTTATCAAAAATGACAAATGAATATTCTTATCTAATCTATGATATTATGAATGAATTGAATTAGATATTGAGAAAATTCATCCTAAATACCAAATTAAATTACAAATTAGCAATGATTTGAAAATGGTAATTTGCGAATTTGAACTTGACTATGGAATTGGTAATGAAATGAAAATCAATGATCTAAGACCAATTATAAAAGATCTAGACTGAAAACTATATGAAAGAGATTTTATTCTAGAAAAATCTGTTCTAAAAGAGCTTTTGATCAAGCTAAATTTCGACAATTACAATGAAAAAAAGTGAATATGAACTAAATATGCTGATGAGAATATAGACAGTTTTTTCACTCAAATTCAAGACCTAACAAAAGAAGGGATACAAATCAAGTATTTACAACCAGCTAAGAAAATAACAAAAAAATCAATTAGTTGAAAAGTAAATATTCATACTAATATTGACTGGTTTGATACTAATGTGGAAATCAAATTGTGAGATGAAATTATTAGCGATTACAGTAAAATATTTGACGCTATCAAAAGCTGAAGCGAGCATATCTATCTAGATGATGGAACTATTGTAAAACTTGAAAAAGATCTAAAAGATTTTGTAAACAATCTAAAGAATATCTGAATCAATGAGAAAAATATTGGGAAAAACCCTAAAATATGAAAATACAATGTTTGACTATTAGATTGGCAGTGAGAAGAGAAATTTGACTATGAACTAGATCAAGAAATAATTGAGCTAAAAAAGAACCTACTAAATTTTCCATGAATAAAAGAGTATCCAACTCCAAAAAATCTAAAAGCAACACTAAGAGACTATCAAAAACAATGATATAACTGGCTAAAGTTCTTGCAAGATTATAATTTCTCGTGAATACTAGCAGATGATATGGGTCTTGGTAAAACTATTCAATCTATTGTGCTGTTGTTGAATATTTATGGTGAAAATAAAGAAAAAACTCCATCACTTGTAGTATGTCCAAAATCATTAACACACAACTGGCAACAAGAAATACTAAGATTTGCTCCATCACTAAAAACTCAAATAATTAATACTGGAAAGTATTGATTGAATGAAATAAATCCAGATACACAAGTAATTATTGTATCTTACTGAATTATCAATAATCTAATTCAAGAATGATTGAACATGTACTTCCATTACATTATTTTAGATGAAGCGCAAAACATCAAAAACTCAAATACAAAAAGAGCAAAATGAATTTATCAACTAGAGAGTAAGTACCGTCTTGCACTAAGTTGAACTCCAATAGAAAATTCATTATTTGAACTTTGGAGTATATTCAACTTCTTGATGCCTGGATTTTTGTGAACAGAAAAAGAGTTTGTAAACAAATATATCAAAGATGGTAATGAAAATATTCAAACATTATCTCAAAAAATCAAACCCTTTGTACTTAGAAGACTAAAATCTCAAGTAGCAAAAGATTTGCCAGAAAAAATTGAAGAAAATATATATTTGACTATGAGTGAAAAGCAAGCAAAACTATACGAAACACTAAAGGCTTATTACAAAAAAGACATATTAGAAAAAATAGACAATGAATGATTGAACAAAAGTAGATTCCATGTATTAGATGCATTATTGAAGCTTAGACAAACTTGTCTAACTCCAGCATTAGTAAAAATACAATGAAACAACACCAAAGAGTCTGTAAAACTTGATTATATTCAAGAAAACATAAAAGAAATGCTTTCTAATTGACACAATCTAATAATATTTAGTCAGTTTACTTCATTTTTGGTATACATAAAAGAAATTCTAGACAATGAAAATATAGACTACAACTATTTGGACTGACAGACAAAAGATAGACAAATACTAGTAGACAACTTCAATGAGTGAAAGGTAAGAGTGTTCTTGATAAGTCTAAAAGCATGAGGAACATGACTAAACTTAGTAGCTGCAGATTATGTGATACTTTTGGATCCATGGTGGAATCCTGCTGTAGAAAATCAAGCAGTAGACAGAGCTCATCGTATTGGTCAAACCAAAACTGTTTTTGTACAAAAACTAATTGTAAAAGATACTATTGAAGAAAAAATACTACAACTACAAGAAAGTAAGAAAAAACTTATTGATAATATATTCGAATGAAACTTCACCTGAAAAATCGACGAAGAAGACATTAAATATATTTTTGAGTAAGTATAAGTTAAATTATAATTTTCTTATAATACTCATTTATACAAATTCTATGAATATTTTTTCTTATAAGAAAAAATAAAGCTATAATAATTATTTATGGTTTGTGTTATAAATCAAACTGAAAACATTATCTAAGTTGATTACTCAAGTTTGAAATTGAGGATAGGAATTTAGAAATGAAGTAAAATTAACTTTGGTATTAGATAATTTTACCTCATAAGCAATTTGTTTATCAAAAGTATTGATTACAAAATCAATTTCTTTTTTGTCTAAAGTTCTCCAAAATTTGATATTTTCTATTCAATAGATATTTCTCAACTCATTGAAAACAAATGTTTCAAAAATAGCTCATTTATCTAATCTATCTGATAATTTATTGAAATTTTTTTCAAAATAATTTTTTACACCCAAATCTTGAATATATATTTTTGACATTTTGGTAAGCTCTTTTCTTACATTATTGGAAAAAGGCTTTAGTTCGTATAAATGAAAAGTTTTTCTCAAAATATGTAAATACTTATTAACACTAGTCGTACTAATTCACAAAGTACTTGCTAGCTCATTTACATTAACCAGTTGTGATGTTTGACTAGAAAGAATTTTGTAAAGATTGTAGAATTTATCTTGCATATCTACTTTGGACTCTAAAATATCTTTTTGCAAATAGGAATTTACAATTTCTCATATTAATTGTTTTTTCATTTCGATATTTGACTCCACAACAACTTTGGGATATCCACCATATACTAGATATTCGTTCAAATAATCGGTGATTTTATCCTTTGTAATAGTGGTTAAATTAGCATAATCACTTATTATTTCTACCAACTTATTTTCATTCTTGAAAATCAAAAACTCTTTGAAAGATAAATTTGTCAAATGAAAAATCTTTTTTCTTCAAGCTAAACTATCATTGAACTTTTCATCTAAATAAAAAGCGCTACTTCATGAAACTATCAGTTTGATTTTATCTTTGTACTCATC
>JAZHDC010000043.1:0-6511 GCA_036541305.1 Candidatus Absconditabacteria bacterium | reverse complement strand
AAATATTAAAGGACTTGATAATATTTTCGTATTTATTGGACTCATTTATCAAATATTCATTATCTCATAGGAACTTAATAGTTTCTTGCATAAAATCGTAAGTAGAAAGTCAATTGATTCCTAATTGCTCAACTTTTTGGTTGTAGTATGTAGAAAAATCTACTAAGAATTCACTAAAATTAGAATACAAATTGTCAATTTTTAATCTACCAATAATTTCAGCTAAATCAGTAATATTCAAATTAGCTATATATCATCTCATATAAGATAAATCGTAAGTATAAATATCAGTGATAATTTGAGCTTTTATATTTGGATCAGTAATATTACTAATATCTCTATCTATAATTGCCATTTTCAAAGCTCATCTCAAAGTATAATTAGTAAGCATACTAGTATTGAAGAAACTGTTTAGATTAGGTTTTCATCAACTAGTTGCAGACAATGTAGACAGTAAAATGTTGTAGTTAGTAAGATTTTTACTGATACCGTATCACAAAATGTTGTTTGAGTTTTCATTGACAATGAAGTTAATCAAAGAAGAAATATAAGTATCAGTACTGGTAATTCATTTGAAGTAATTGGTAATATCTTTTAGATTGTTCAAGTAAGTTTTTTGTTGGTCAATAATTTGTTGGAAGTTGTAGAAAATAAATTCATTGTCTATTTTGTCCAAAACAATTTTACTAGTAGTACAACTTCCAGACACTTTACCAAGAGAGTTAAGTTTGTTTTTTATACTGCAAATATATCAGTGGACAACTACATTGGAAATATAAATATCATTTAGAGTAATAGTCTGACCAAAACTATCTGAGAAATGTTTGATAGATCAGTATGAACTAAAATGTTCAAGCCATTTCTTATAGTTATTGTAGTCTGTGGTAGAGTTGAATAAAGAATCAAGGTTGTTTCAATCGTCGTCTACAATGTCTAAAGATTGCATAATAGCGATTAAGTTTTGTATGCTATTGATTTGGTGGAAAAGAATATTAGTGAAAGTAGCTTGATCAGCAGGACGAGGAGATTTTAGGGTGTTGTTGATATTTGATGGAGTATAATTAGATAGACTGTAGCTTTTTAGTGTATTAGCTTGGATATCTACTTCATTTTCATTTAGTAATAGATTATTGCTTGGTTTAGTATTGCTTTGACACACAATATTCCACAAAATATAAAAATCTTCTTCTCATTCATCAAAATTAATTTCTATTCATTTTCATTGTGAACTAAAATAATGTGAATTAGTAGAACCTATTTTTTTGTAAACTAATTGTCAATTCTCACATTTAATATTTCAATTAAATTCTATGCTATTATTAGTATTTTTTGTATCAAGAATTAATTTGATTCATATTGAATTGGCATTGTTGTATTTAAAATCATTTTTTAATAAATTTAGTCAAGTATTATATTTAGATAAAATCAAATTGTCTTTTATGAATACTCTTCAAGATTGCTTGTCTATTTCATAAAATGTGTTCTTGTATTGTAATTGGGAGACCCTTTCTGGACTTTCCCAAGGTGCGCCAGTTCATATTCAACATCCAAATGATCGATTATTTCAAGATGTGTAAATCCACCATCTTCACTCTTTACAGTATCGGCAATAACTTGATCATTCAAAATTTGAACTGTAATTATTGTTTGAAATATCACAAAATAAAGGTGATGGAGATTCTCCTGCTTCTTCACAATTTTTACAGGTTTTGTAATTGTCTTGACCTTCAATCTTTAATTGTCAATTTCATTGATAGCTTCACTTAGATTCCCATCAAGATTTACTTGTAGGAATTTTATTAGTGTTTATAGTAGTATTGGTATTTATAGTTTCATCTTTTCTTATTTCTAGAGGAGTTATTTCAATATAGTTGATTTTTGCATAATTTGTTTCTCAACTATTATAAGATAGTTCTATACTATTATTTGAAACATTCAATGCCTCCCTAGTAAACATTCATTTTGGTGTAAATAAATTATTTACTAAAATATTAGAGTTATCACCATATTGAGGGTCATATGATAATGTTTTTACTTTGAATTTTCAGTTAGGAAGCTCAATTTTTCGTTTATAGATATCCCCCCCTCTTTTTATATGAGACAATGTATAATTTTGTAAATTTCATTCAAAATCATAGTAATCAATCTTTTCATGGTATGGATTTATGTCTCATCAAGTACGTAGAAATCCTCTATATTCAATAAATACTTCATGTCCTTCAAATCAATGTACCATTCTATAAGATTTATTTGTTTCTGGATATCCTTTTGAATTTAGCCATCAATAAGTAAATCAGTTTAATCTATCTCCAAATCAATCTCAATAATCTTCTAAATATCATTCAGGAGGCGTAACATCAGGTCATTGAAAGTTGATTTTTACAGTTTCTCATACGGTCCACTCTGAGTTTACAGATCAAGCAACAAAAGAAATATTTATTGAAATTGCAAAAAATACTCACAAAAATAAGGGTTTTACAAATTTTGTTTTATTCATTTGATATGGTTATATCATAAAATTAATATAATTGTAATTAATTATTTTACTAATTCAAGATATTATATTTAATTATTATAGCCGATTTTTCCTAAATTTGAAAATATATTGTTGAATTTGTGAATTAAATCCTTAATATAATTTAGTTTTTAGTAGTAATCTAAAAATTATGGAATGTATATTTTGTAAAATTGCTAATGGAGAGATTCCTTGTTACAAAGTTTATGAAGATGATAACTTTTTGTGATTTTTGGATATTAGACCAATGAATCCATGACACACTTTGATAATTCCTAAGAAACATTATCGTTGGGTGTGGGATGTAGAAAACATTGGAGAGTACTTCCAAGTAGTACAAAAAGTAGCTAATTCTATTAGGAAAACTATGGGAACTCAGCGGGTAGTGTCTGCTGTATTTGGAGAGGAAGTGGAGCATGCCCATGTATGGCTTGTGCCAAGATTCCACCAAGATGGTCACTGAGGAAGTCTTGATTTAACGAATGTAAAATCACTTACCAAGGAGGAGCTAATCACTATAGCCCAAGACCTAAAAAATAATTTATAAAATAAATCAAATAAGATGACTAAAAAAATTCAAGTATTATTGCTTACTGATATAAGGTGAGTTTGACAAAGAGGTGAAGTAGTATCGGCTTCTCCAGCGTATGCACAAAATGTTTTGATTCCTCAAGGTAAGGCGAAGTTGGCTGACAAGGGGGCGATCAATCAAATGGAACAGCAAAAAGCTAAGAAGATTGAAGAGCACAAAAAGCAGTTGGAAGAATACAAAGAGCTTTTTGAAGAGATTAGTAAAGCAGGAGGATTGAAATTTACAAAACAAGCAACTCCTTCAGATAGATTGTATGATAAAATTGATGAAAAATATCTTTTGAATCACTTTTTGACAAGCAACAAAATTAAGTTTGCAAAATGAACTTTCAAGA
This sequence comes from Candidatus Absconditabacteria bacterium, assembly GCA_036541305.1. GTDB lineage: Bacteria > Patescibacteriota > Gracilibacteria > Absconditabacterales > Absconditicoccaceae > JAZHDC01. The sequence goes on along the minus strand of JAZHDC010000043.1, from coordinate 3,070 downwards.
TGAAAGACCCAATTGACAAGATTGGAGAACATGAAATTGATGTAATTATCGAAGATATGAAAACCAAACTAAAAATCACAGTTATAAAAGGTTAATTCTAATTACAATATTTGATTTCTTTAGATTAGAAATTTTTTTGAAAAGTTTTTTTCTGAGTTTACATAGTTTTTCTTCTAAATATTTTTTTCTATGCTTATTCCAAACCTGCACTTTTCAGGGGATAAATTGGTAGATTTATCTTAAAACAAAATATGTACTAAAATTTCAAATATTTATTCATATAGATTTTATAAATATGATTTGGTGAAATTATTTTTTATATTATTTTATAAAAGGAAACATGCTTAATTTTTTTTTATATTTCTTATTCATTTATATTATTGTATATTTTAAGGAATTCTTGAGCCAAGGTCTCATAATTTTTACTCCATAAATCAACATTTTCTTCTTCGCTGTTTTGTGAAAAAGTTTTATTAGTTCACTTTAGTTTTAAAATTCTATCCCAATTATTTTTGTTTCCTTGAATGGTTTCATTAATTTCTAATTCTACACAATAAACTGATTCAAAAGTTCCAATATTGGGTATGGTTAAACTTGCTGCCAGTTCCATTCTTGCATCTCTTGAAGAGAAACCATTAAGCATTTTTAACAAAATTTCTGCTGGCATATTTTTATCAAAAAATGCAGTAAAAGGACCTGGGAAATATTCTAAAGCATTTATATATAAACTATGATCTTCTCTTAAAACTGGAACATTAAATTGTTTTGACGCTTCTTGAGTAACGTATCTAGCTATTTCTAAGCTGCTGCTTGCTTGTATTTCTGGATATTCCTTTTCTATTATTCAGATTTTAATTCCATATTTGTCAAATACTTTCTTTGCAGCCAATAATTTACCTTTATTTTTTGTTAAAAAATATATCTTTTTCTCCATCATTTTAATAAAAAATAAATACACAAAACTCTAAATATTTTATGTTTTATGATAATTCTTTGATTATTTTCTCTGGTAATTCATCTATTGAATCAAATTCAATAATCTTGTCAGCAATAGATCTTAATAATCTTAAATCTATTTCTTTTTTGATAGCTAGAATGATTTTTTTCCCTTTTGCTTTTCCATATCCTGCTTCAAGTAACAATCATTCGCTTTTTTCAACATTATCTATGAAAATAAACAATCATTGAGATTTATCAATTTCTCAGTATGCTTTTTGCATAATCTCATTTATATCTATTTTGATATCTCCTCGAGATTGCACATCGCGGAAAAATATAAAAGTCTCGTTTCAAGTTTTGTTAATTTCATCTGAAATAAATTCTAAATTATTTTTCAAACTTTCTTTATCATTTCACAGGAATTTGTATGCAATGTAATATCTCATTTTACAAATTTAGTCAATAAAAGAATAAAAATAAAATCTGTATTTTGATCAGAATTCAAATAATTTAACATTTTTAAAATGTTATTTATAACGCCCGATTATTGATCCAAAAATGATCCCTATACCAGCACCAAAACTGCTAAATATTGGAGCATTACTTGGTGTGGAGAAAATCAATCCTAGACTAAATCCTATTGCAACTCACAATATTAGACCAAAACCAACATATTTAGCATAATCTTTATTTCACTTCTTTTCCATTAGAATTTCATTTTACTGTTTAAAATATAGTTTAATCTTCTACTGAATAACTAATAAGTTTGGACTGTTTAATAAATTGTAAAGATCTTCATAGGTTTTGTATTCAATTATTTTGCTAGCATTTGTGCGGAAAATATCATGATTCAATCATTGTTTGATAGCAACTACAACTTTTTTGTTTAACTTTATTGCTTCATCTAGTTCCATTTTCATTCACCTGCTTTCTTCCTCAGATTTTATAAAAGCAAAGAATATATCTGACCCACTTAACCTATTTGTGCAATAATCATATATCTCATCTACACTCATATTGTTTTCTCTAAAGTACTCTTCTAGCCACAAAGAACAAAATGTATCCAGTCCAATTTTAGAAAGTGAATCTCTAATATTTCACAAAATTGTATCCAATTCTATTAGATTCTCTCCAGTAAATCTATATGATATAAATACTTCCATCAATTCTTATACAATAATAAAACTATTCTATTATTTCTAGTAATATACAACTTTGCACGAATAGCAAGAGTTTTTTTTTTATTAGTAATCATTTGGTAGGGAATACATGCCTGTGTTCCTTACAGGATTTATACTGCTGCCAAAAAATCGTATCTAAAATATTGTCTTTTTTCAAAAAATTTTCTCCCAAAATTTCAATAATCGTTGATTCTTACTTTTTAAGTGACTTGAGAGAAAATTACAATAATTTCAATAATAATTTCAACAAAATGTCAATCTTTTTTTTGTAAAAAAACTAGTATATTTTGTCTAAGATTAATCTTTGTTTATACTTGAATTATAGTTTAATACAAAAATAAATATAAAATGAAAAAAATATTATTAGTTTTGGCATTAATTCCAGTGGTAGCATCTGTATGAATAGCAAAAAGTCCAGATTTGTCAACTTGCAAAAAGCAAACTTTTATTGTCACATGATACTACTCTCCTATTGAATGACAAACTTTTTACTATAAATGATCTTTGGAAGCAGATAAAAAACTTAATTGACAATGAGTAAGATGAGCATCTGGTAAAGCAGTTTTCAATTGAATGTTAGCTGCTCCAAAAACTTACGAATTTGGTACTAAGATATACTTTCCATGATATGGAATGGGTCAAGTAGAAGATAGATGATGAGCAATAGTTACTGCATGAAATAGAAATTATTCCTATGATAGAATAGATATTTGGCTTGGATCTTGAGAAGATTGACTAAAAAGAGCGTTGTCTTTTGGTAAAAGAGAGCTAGTATGATATGTTTGTCCTGATGGAGATATTGGCTTCAATATGTGAAAATTTCCAATTTACAATAATTTGTTCAAAGATGTTTTGTGGAATGTAACTCTGTGAGTATGAAAAACTGACAATAATGTAAGAACTTTACAAACTCATTTGAAAGATCTAGGATACCTTACAAACAAAGAAGT
>JAZHDC010000042.1:0-6544 GCA_036541305.1 Candidatus Absconditabacteria bacterium | reverse complement strand
TGTCCTTCCACAATCTCCTCAACAACTAAAACAATTACTTATGGTTTCAGGATTTGACAGGTATTGTCAAATTGCAAAATGTTTTCGTGATGAAGATTTGAGATGAGATAGACAACCAGAGTTTACACAGTTTGATATGGAATTATCTTTTGTAGAGCAAAATGACATTATAAGTCTTATTGAGAAGTTATTCAATTGAATAAATAATGATTTATATTCTCATAGGCCAATTATGGCTAATCCTTTTCCAGTATTGACATATGATTATGTTATGAACACATTCGGAATTGATAAACCTGAACTTAGAACTCAAGAATTGAAACTAATTGACGTATCTGATGTTTGCTTGAAATCTGATCTTAAATTATTCGTAGAAATTATTAATAATTGATGAGTAGTAAAATGAATAGTTGCTGATAAAATATATACAAGATGAGTAATTGACAAATTTACAGCCAAACTTCAAGAGAAATGAGCAAAATGACTAGCTTATATTATTTGGGATGAAGAATGACCAAAATCCCCTATTCTAAAATTCTTTTCTGAGGAATTACAAATACAATTACTTGAAAAATTGTGAGCTAAAAAATGAACCACATGTTTTTTCCAAGCTACTGACTTACATTCTGCTAATGAATATTTGTGATATCTTAGGAATCTTTTGATATCTGATATGGAATTGACAAAAGAAAATGAAAATAAATTAGCTTATGCTTGGGTAGTTGATTTTCCAATGTTTGAAATTGATGAAGAATGAAACTTTGCTGCAAAACATCATCCATTCACAAAACCAAAGGATGAATTTGTACCACTAATTAATGAAAAAGCAGAAAAGCTTAGAAGTTGAGAGAAACTATCTGAAAGTGATCTTAAGCAATTAATGTTAGTAAGAGCTGATGCTTATGATTTGGTACTAAATGGAAATGAAGTTGCGTGATGAAGTATTAGAATATTTGATAAAAATTTACAAAGAGACATATTTACATTACTTTGACTTTCACAAGAACAAATTGATGATAGATTCTGACATATAATCAAAGCATTCCAGTATTGAGTCCCACCTCACGGTTGAATTGCAATTTGATTTGACAGACTATTAATGGTTTTGAGAAATTCATCAAGTATTAGAGAAGTTATGCCTTTCCCTAAGACACAAAAATGAGAAGATCTTATGCTAAAAGCTCCATCAGAAATAGATGATAAGCTACTAAAAGAAATATGATTTAAAATAGTTACAGAATAACAAAAGAACCTAGATATTATTCTAGGTTTTTTTTATTGAAATATTAATTGCGTTTATAGCGATATTATTTTATTTTTGATAAGTTTGTTTAAGTATTCAAGTAATGATTTATTTCTAATTGATAATCTTTTGGTAGTTATAATGTTTTCTAATTTGTTAGTAAGATTTATATAGTAAACAAGTTTTTTGTTGTTTGAATATGTTGATAGTTTGCTTTCAATTTTTTGAAAGAAATTATCTATGAATTCCTTATCCTTTATGGATAGATTATAAGCTATAGGAGCTTGCGTTGAAGATATTGCACTTACTTTGTCTATATCTTTATTTGTATTTAATATGTTTGTTTGTACTTTAAGTCATTTAAACTCTTCATTTAAATAGTATTTTTTAATTCAATTTCAACTGTTATATGTAAGAATGTATTTGCTAATTTTGTCAACAATTTCCTGGTTTGTATTAAAACTATTTGAACACTCATCAAAAATTGAACAGACTAATTTTTTATTTATTTCTAATGAGTAATTTTCCAATGAGTACCTTATAAAAGAAACTAATTTATCATCATTATACAGAGAGTTTCTTAATATTTCTATACAATTCTCTATTAAAAATCTTCAATTATTTTTTATGTAATTGTATCTTTTATCATATGTTTCAAATAAAATCCATCACGTAGTGTAATGATTTAAATTGAAACATTCTTTTGGCTTGTGAAAGTAATCAAAAGACTCCTTACCATCACTGTCATCAAAAGTAGGATCATAATAATAATCATCTACTTTGAGCCAAGAATGTAGTAATCATTGTGCATTAAGTTCAGTATTATCTATAGGTTGTATCTCCCCTACTATCCTTTGTGCATTAATTCAATTGAAGTTTAGAATTAGCATAAATGCTCTAACATATCAATCGCATACTACTTTGTATTTTTGAAAAACACTTGAAGCATACCAAGGATAATAAATGTCGCTGTATGCACTTAAATTTTCTAATACTTTGTAATTATAATCAGTACTAGATAAAATATACTTATATACAGAATATAGTAAATCTAACTTATTTTGGTTGTATACTGATTTGATTGGGATTGATTTTATTTCATTACTAATTGAGCTTGAATTTTTAACAAAATAGTACAAATCATCATCATACATAGAATTAGAAGAAAAAATCAAATTAGATCAATACTTATAACAAGGAATTTCTCAATCAACTATTCAATAAACTGATTCAGCGGGAAGTATTAGTGCTTCAATATGATTCTTTAGTAAATTATAAGTGTCTTTATCTAACTCTAAACATTGATTTTTATTGAAATAGTTATTTGATTTTGATATTCATTGATTTTTTCAATCTGAAGTAAGCACAAAAAAAGAATCTTGAACTTGTAAAACTCAACTATTAAAAATATTATTGTAAGTATCAAAATTGCTAACATCATAGTAATTAATTCCTCAAACAATATATACTTTTTTTCAATAATTTGTTTTATACTCTTTTAAACGAATATAGTTATTTTCTTGAAGTTCAAAGTATTCATGATTATCTATAATAGTTTCACGAATAGACTTTCATTGTGCAATACAATTTGCTCAAATAATTAAACTCAATAATATTAGTATAATTTTTTTCATATTTTGTTTTTTATGTTATAAATTTAATAATATAGACAATATTTTTACGATAAAATTTATATTTTATATTTTTCAAATAATCTATAATCTTTTTCGTAAAAGACTTCAGCTTTGTAACATTCTTCATAAAGTAATAATATGTCTGATGTAGAATATCTTGGATCTTTTTGATTTTTGTAATATCGTTGGTGGGGGGAGTAAATAATTATTTTACTCAAATTCAACCAATCTTGAAAAATTTGAGAGTGAGTACAGATCAAAGTATTTGTAACTCAACTTTTTATATTCCAAAATGTTTTCCCTTTTTGAATATTAGTAGATTTTGAATTAAGCATCTCAACTCAATCTAAAGACATATACTCGTTGTCAATCTCGTTGTAAACTGACCATAAATCTGGAAATAATACAAGTTGTTGTCAAGTTTGTTTTTTTATAGTTCTTGAATTTCTAAAATTACTGTAATCAATAAATTCAACATTTTTGTTCAGTTTTTTTGATGCTCTTTTCAATAAATTTCTAATTTCATCTGATAAAAACATAGGGATTACCAATCTATACAATGAAAAATTTTGTTTAACTATATTATGAATTATATCAACTACATTTTTTGATAAAAAAGATTTGTATATTATAGAAATATCGTCATCGAATCATATTTCATCAATTATCAGTTCTTCAAAACTGATATTTCTTCACAAGCTTAAATAATAACGATTCCCATCATATAATAGATCTCACTGATTTACTTTTCCAATAGAATAATTATAGAAAACGCTATCTACTCTACATATAAAATCAAAACTAAAAAAGTAATTTTTTTCCATTAAATGTAATTATTTTTTAAAAGTCAGGGATTTTAAACTCATCAATTTTACTACTCTTTTCGTCTTCTATTTGTGGAATTCTTTGTTCTATTCATAATTTATTAGTAAGTGAAACGTAATTTCAGCTTTCTATTGGGATTATTTTTTCAAGTAATAATGTTAACTTTTTGTTATTTTGATAAAACATTAATTTGGCAGATAAGTCAGTAGGATCTTGAGGATTTTCTTTGCTCAAAAATAATTTGATTATATATTTGAATTTTTCTCAATCGCTATAATAACTAACATTACGAAATATATTGAAGTTTATACCAATTTTATCTAAAGGTTCATTAGTTCTAAATTCTAAATATTCATTATGCCAAAGATTTGTTTTTATTTGTTTTTTCAAATATGAAAATCTAATAATAGTAATCAATCATAAAAAATATGTTATAAATTCTAATAGTTCCAATATAAAAAGTCATGGATAAGTAATAGTATAGCTTGAATTAAAAAAAGTAAAATTCAAACTATCTTTGAGTTTGTATTTCAAAAATCAAATGATATTAATTCAAAATAGCTCTCAATCTCAATAATAGATAGATAAGAATGTGTTGCTATCATATTTTCATTTTAAAACTGATTCTTTCATATATTTGTGGTAGTTGTTTCAGGTATTTTGATAATAATAATCGTAATATTTAATTATATTTTCTTTTATTATATCTGTGTCATTTTTATCAAGAGATTCCTTTATTTTGATTGCAAGAGTAAATTGTGTTAAATAATCAAAGTACAAATCATCTCAAATTCTTGATTTGATTCTTAGTAGATAATTTGGATATGTTGTAGATATTTGACTAATATTTACATCAGAATATCTATTAATTAGATTGCGGTACTCTTGAGATGTAGATATATCCTTAGTGGTGTATTTATTTACAATATTTTTCACTGATAGGTTTTCTTTTGTAACAATTTTATTAGAAATATTATCTTGTGAGTAATTATTAAATTGAGAGCTATTAGTAAAATTATAATAAGAAAAAACTAAACTAGTAATCAAATACACTAAACTAGCAAAAAATAAAAGAAAATATCAAATTGTTTTGTGAACAGATTTGTATGTTCTTCATAAGACAAAAAGTAATACTCAAATTATAATTCATATGATATATGATCATAATAAATTAATTCGAATGTACTCTGATATTAAAGTCTTTAAAATACCACCAAATATACTAAAAAATATAATTAATATTGTAAAAAGAATTCACATATAATTGAATGTTAATATCTAAACTATAATAGTTTAATAAACACTATTATAAATGCAATAGAAAATATAATTTTTCACTTTACATTTGGAGTAAAATTTACAAAAATTAGGATGGAGTTCAGAATATATTAAGGTATTTTTGTTTTTTCAAATTTAATTGATTATTTATTTCACTTATTAATATAGTTTTATTGTTTTCAAATTGTTCTTTATTTCTTATATGTTGTAAATTTGATACATATTCGTTTATAGAAACTTCTAATGAATGAAAATCTAATTCTATTTCACTTGATATTTTATTTTGAATTACTTCTGCTATTAAAGCAATATTTTTGTTCAGAATTTCTTTTTCCTCAAGATTTCTAGCAAAAGTTAATTGTGACGAATTCTTTTTTCTCAATACTCTAAGCTGCGAAATAGTTTTTTTAAGTAAAGAATTTTTTGATGGAGTTTTTGGTAGCAGACTCTTTACCATTTTATAATCTTCAATATTTCATACATCTCTAATATTAGAAAATACATATCTGTTGAAAATTCAATTTTTTCATTTCTTCCTTTTTGCCTTCATCAATCAAGTATTTGCAAGATAGTATAAATTTCTATGAGTAAATCCTCAAAGACAATCCTCTACTGGTGAAGTTGAGTCTATTGTAGTATCGTATGCTTTTATGTATGATATTCAAGCACACAATGACATCCTAATATCTTTGTCAAAGACTTTTATTTTGTTCTTTTTTAGGTAACGAAATATATTGCGAACAATTGCATGTAATGTGGCTTTGGAAATATCTGTTAACAATACTACCCGTTCGTCTCAATGCTTTACATTTGACATGCGATAATAAAACTTGTTAGCTTGTGAGTGTTGATTGATTACTTTTTCAATAACTCTTCACATTTCATATATATACTCCTGTCAAAATTCTTGTCAGTAAGTGTCATTTACCGTTTTCAAATCATTTCAATCAAAATACATAACAGCAACAGTTCATTTTCATGCTTTTCTTACTAAGTCAAAAGACCTTTTAAGTGCTTTATTTAGTCACTTTTGTGATAAATGTCATGTTTGAATATCCATTTCTTCTTTTATTCAATCAATTATTCATTGTACTTTGATAAAGTCTTGCTGAAATGTATCAATAGATTTTATATATTTGGGAAGTAAATTTATCAAGGAATCAATTTGTTCAAAGACAACTCACTTATTATTAGTAGCAACTATATAGTTTTGAATATTAGTTTTCAATTCATTTGTAAAACTCAAAAATCATTTCAAATCAAATATTTCATTGTCTATTTCAATTAATTTATTATCCAAAAAATCTTTGATTTTAGTTCACTCATCATCAATTTTTAACTCATCAAAATTATTAGACTTCAAAAAATCTATAACTCAATAATACCAATCTTTTAGTTGTTTGTAATAATAATCTCAGTCATTTACTGGAATCTCTTCAATTCAAGGAACTTTGAATCTAATAATATTTTCTTTATCAGACATTAATTTATAATTATATTTAAACTTTCGCGGCTGCTCTATCTTCACAGAACATCATGGTAGGTACGACAAGTGCCTGTAGTG
>JAZHDC010000041.1:0-6672 GCA_036541305.1 Candidatus Absconditabacteria bacterium | reverse complement strand
CGAGGTAAGAAAATATAAAAAATTATGATAATATACTATATTTCTACTTTTGTAGCCTCGCAGTGAATGCGGGGTAAAATTCCCAAAGAATTCAATAATTACTTTGAGATTTTTACAAATATTTTTTAGAAAAATGCAAAAAAAACATATTCCAATTATTAGAATATGCCTATTATTTTATATTTTCCCAAAATCATTCCATACTACTATTCATTACAGCATCTATTCTTCCTCATAATAATAGCTATAATCAATTCATTTCAAGAACATATCTCTATCATTGATTTTATCTGTTAGAGCATTTTGTATCAAATATATAATTTTTGTATCATTTCTTAAACTTTCTACCATTGCATTCATATAATCATTTTTGCTTATTTGACTCCAATCTACAAATTTTTTCAGTCTTTTTTTGAGAATTAGATCTAGCCAAATTCTTGCAGTTCTCCCGTTTCCCTCCAAAAATGGATGAGCAATATTTAGTTCTTCATATTTTTTTATAATTTCTTCCAAAGTGTTTTCTGGCATTTTTTCGATTTCTTCCATTGTTTTTTCTAGAAACTCTGCATTACCAAACCTAAATCATCATTTTGAAATATTTTTTTGTCTGATTTTCCCAGCAAAATCATACAATCATCCAAATATATATGCATGAATTTGTTTCAATCCTTTGCTTGTTCATACTTCAATATCATTGATCAGATTACTTTCAAAAAGTGTGTAGGCTTTTGTCTTACTTTGTCAATCAATACTATTATCACTATATGTAAACCAATCCAAAAAATTTAAGGATTTTTTACTAGGAATAACTTTTACCAATTCTATAATATTCTCTTGGGAAAAACAATCAGTTGCATATTTTTTACCATCTGCAGAAATAAGTTTAAGTTGTATACATTTTGAATACAACTGGTTATTTTCCTTTTTTAAGCGACTTTTCAAAGTTCACCAATATACTCTTGGTCTTGGACTATCAGTAATAGCTCCAATTATATCTACCACTGAAAACCACCATTTAGAATTTTCTTCATCCCAAATAGCTCTAACCTCTTTGTTATTATAGAATCTAATTGAAATTTTTTGTTCCATCTATTTTACTATTAAATAAAACTTATTTCACTTTATGTTCCAATATTTAATTGTTCTAAGAATAACAATAATTCCATTGAATTCAAGTATAATTGTATGATTTCAGGATATATATATCCCACTGAAAACCACAATGTTTGTCATTATTATATTTGATTAAAAATATTTTTTATATTTTTCTAAGTTTAATAAATAATTTTCAGTCCAAATATTTTGTAATAAATCAAAATTGTTTAATTCATAAACAGAAAGAATTCCTATAATATATTTTTTCTTTTCAAGTTGAATTAATGATAAAACTGGTAAATTGTTTTTTATCAAAGGAAGGTTACACATAATTCTACTGGTTCTTTTATTTATATCTAAAAACAATTGAAAATAAGGAATAAAAACCATAATAAACAAACTCTGTTCAAAAGGATTTTTTATTAGATTTAATTTTTCCAAAAACAATTCAAACTCTTCTTCTAATCTATATTTATTCTCAAGTGGAGTGTATGTACTTCATCCTATTTCAACTATTTTGTTTCTAATAATTCATAAGTCATTTTTCAAAAGTAATTTATCTCCAAGTAGAGTATGAATTTCAGAAAAAGTATTTTTGTTGAAATCTAGATCTTTTTTGTAATAAATCATATATTCAATAGCTTTCTTATGATTTAGTATCATTTGAGTTTCTTCTTGGGTTTTTTCTTTATTAATTTCATTATATTTTAGTAGTACTTCTGTGTCTAAATATGAATATGTATTTCATTCAAGATAAGAACTTGCAAAAGTAAGGTCAATAAGCAAAGTTTCCAAAAATCTTTTATTGGTTTTATAAAAATCTGTATCAATAGGTAAATCTAAAGTAGAATTTTGTAGTTTTTGAAGATTATTTTCACTAAAAAAATAAGTTTTATTGGGTTTGTAGTTTCTCAAAAAATCTGGATTATAATTTGCTTTTTTTCTTTCCCAAGTTGGAGTTGAAAAATATTGTTCTAAACTCTCTTTTATTTGATAAGTTCATTTTTTTAATACTTCTATTTTTCCTGCATCTTCAAGTTTTTTGAGCCATCTATAAATAGTAGTTCTATCTTTTTTAAAATATTCTACTAATTCTTTTGTTGTTACTTTTCATTTTTCTTGTAAAAACTTTAATATTTCTTTTTCCATATTTTTGAAAAAATAATTTAAATGTTGCAATAATTATATTTATATGTTGCATTTTTGCAACATAATTTGCAACATTGTTTTTTTATTGAATTTGTGCTATGATGTTTAGATTTTTATTTTAAATAAAGCAAATTAATTGTAACATTTGATATATTATTTTGCAACATTATTTCTCTAATTTTTTAAAAGTAAGAAGTTTTTCTATTTTATTCTTGATTTTTGTAATTTTTGTAAAATGTATTTTATTTGTATCTTATTCTCATTTCATAGGATTATCAATAATATATTGTCTTATTTTTTCTAATTGTTCATCGTTTCTAATAATAACATCATAAAAGGATTTTTGCCATCAAAATCAATTATCATTATAATTATTTTTAATTTCTTTTGTACATCATATTTTGAATCATTTTATTATATTTGATAAATTTGTTTTATGATGTGGATTATTATGTTGGGAACGATTATTATGTAGGGAACGAAAATTTTCGTTCCCTACGGGGTTATCATACGGTGAATATATTTCGTTTTCAATAATTATAATTCAATGAATATGATTGGGCATAATTATAAAATAATCAATTTGTGATTTCATATAATTCTTAGGAATTACATACCAAAATTTTTCTGCAATTTTCCCATAATCATTTAAAGTCATCTTTCAATCAACAATTTTACCAAAATAATTCACTGTATTTTTTGTACTCTAAGAATAACAATAATTCCATTAACTTCAAGTATAATTCTAATGTTTTAGTTTCTTGTTTTTTGATAAATTCATTATTTATCTTGCAAGTAAAATGAAAGTAATTAAAACAGCTAATGAAATACTATAATTGTATATAAAAATTATTTAATATAAGTAAAAATGCAAGTAATTTTGCAAGTGATTTTTAGAGAATAGAAAAAATTCAGTTTATTTGTATAATTTCACTATTTTTTTGACAAATTTCATATTTATGTTTATAAATAGATATGTATATTTTTTACATTCCAGATGAAAATATTATCTAATTATTTATCTAATAGGATTTTGAAGCACTTTTCATCTAACATTGAGGTTAGAGTTTCTCAACAGTGATTAAATTCTACTGATAATTATGAAATATTTTTCCATCAATTAGACTCCCAAACTTACAAGCAACTTGTAAAATACATAAGGAAATATGTGGATTTGGTAAGTGGTGAATGATATCTTACTAAGAATAAATTTTTATTTTTGATACAAGACACAATTAATGAAGATTTTGCTGTAATGAAAGAATTTTTGTGAAAAAATAATAATATTAACTTTGAAGAGTTTGATTTTGTAGATAGTTTGTATCAAATAGTAAACTTTCAACATAATATAAAACATTATCCGTTGAGGTTTTTTTATAGAAAGCAGTTTGCCTTGTACAAGGGAAAACTTTTGTGAGTTTTGTGAAAATCTCTTTTTGGAATCTTTCAAAAATCAAAGTATAGACAATCTGATGAATTCTATCAATATCCTTTTGCAGATGCGTTTAATACAAGTGAGGAACAAGAGTGTTTTGAGTATGAAAAGGTTAGTGTAGAGCGAGATATGCCTTCACCAAGTGCAATTGCATGAACTGTTTTTAGTGAAGCAGGTTTTTCATGAGATTTGGATGAATCTTTCACAGAGTTCAAAAAGTTTAGCCACAAAAGGTCTAGAGATTACAAAAGCTTTTTTGCAAGTTTTTTGTCTTTTGCCAAATATGCCTTTGGAGCTGCTTTTGTGCTGGTAATTATGTTTGTGTTTTTCCAGATGTTGAATACTGGTCAAGAAAATTATTATTTAGTAGAGCCAGGGGATTTGGTAGAGCAGCCTAATGAGCATCCAAGTGCTGAGGATCCAAAAACTATTGATTTCAATATGTGTAACTTCAAAAATAATTATATGCTTCGTGAAGTTTGAGGTTATTTGGTTTGGTTCGATAAACAGTACTTTGTAATTGGAAAAATTACTTATGAAATAGAGGATGATTGTGATGATATTGGCAGTAAAATTGCCAGTAGTATTCACTATTCCCTATCTCCAGTTCCTGAATTTGTTAAAGACAACCCTCATCACACAAAATTGACTAATTTGACTTTGGACAATGATAATATTTTGTTTACTTTGAATATTCGCAATCAAGATTATCTTTATGAAAACGGTAATTTGTTGTATTTTTTTCAAGGTTGATTCCAAAATTCTTTTCCAGATGAGACTATCCTTGCAGTGAGTAATTCACGCTATTTGTTCGCCAAAAAGGTACTGATAAGTTCTTTGGAGAAGTTTAGCGCTGATGTGGGGATGTATGAGAAGTGAATTTCCCCTATTGATAAAAGATTTGATTGGAAGTATATGCTGAGTTTGGGCTTGATTGTGCTGCTTTTTATGTTTTCTATTGCTGTGGTTTTCCTTAGAGACAATTTTATCAAAAGACTTTTTCACAAGCTCGGGCAGATGATTGCTAATTGATACAGATTTGTTTTTAGTGATTTTCATTTATATTATTCTTTTGGGAAAATCATTATGCTATTTGCTTGATTGGGGTTGAGCATTCTATTCATAACCAGCTTGATGAGGTTTTCATTATTTAGTATGATTACTGTTTTGATTTTGTCTTATTTATGGACCTTTTTCTACTATTATATTGTCAATATAAACAATATGATTATTATTCAAATAGAATCGTTGAAAAAGTTTTATAATATTTTACCAGGGTATTATGAGATGAAAAATCTAATTCAAGATAAACAAAACTCTCACAAAATAGCTGCTTCCCATTATACCAAAAAAGACTTACAAGATTTGAAAGATAATATAAATTTATAAATACTATAATTATCACTTGATTTCAAGCAATTAAATAGTTACAATTATTTTATTACAAAATAAACATAACCATATGAAAACAAAATACTTAATTTATTGATTTGCTTTAGTAGCAATATTGCTATGATTGTTTATAGTAGATAGATTTTTTTTGAAGATTGAAGTTTTTCCTAATGACAATTCTATTAGTAAATCTAAATCCAAAGACGATTCCACTGCTTGACAAGATTTCTTGATGAAATGAGATTATGAAAAAGCTATTGAACATTTTGAAAAAGCTAATAAGTTTGGATGAACTGATAAAGATAAGATGTATTTAGTAAAATCATATCTTTCTTTTTGAAGTTCCTTTTACAAAGAACAAGAAAATGCGGACAAAGCAATGGAAATATTAGCTAAAATGAAAGATTCTTTTGAAAAGTTTTATTATATAGGATATGCATACGAAATCACCAATCAGTTTGATAAAGCTATAGAAAATTATGAGTTATCATTTAAACAAGATTTACTTACAGACATTCAAAAAGCAATTGCACTAAATCAAATATGACATGTAATGGATTTACAGCAAGACCTTGAAGCAGCAAATGATTATTACAAACAAGCAGAAGATCTAAAAACTGAAATAGTTTGAAATTTGGTAAATAGATGAAGATATGAATTTAGGAAAAATAATTTTGAATTAGCCAAATCTTACTTTGAAAAAGCAATAACTAAGACTGATGATACTTTTATAATTGCTGAAATGTATTACAATCTTTCCAATGTTTATCTAAAACAAAATCAATCAATAGATATGGTTATTGACTTAGCAAACAAATGATTGAATTTCAATCCTAATTATGCACAAAATTATTTGATGTTGTGAATGGGTTATATTCTAAAATGATGAGAATCAATGGAATTAGCTCCTTGATATTTGATAAAGATGACTGAGATGAATCCAAATTCTGCATTAGCATACAAATATTTGTGAGTTTATTATTATATCAAAGATGATTTTGAAAATGCAATCCAATCTTTTGATAAGCAACTACAGAATTCTTTGGTTGACATATCTTTGATGGAAAGTGAAAAACAACGATTGAGAAAAGAAGCATTATATGATCTAGCAAAATCTCATGCTTTCAATAATAATGCTGCTAAATCAAGTGAGTATCTAAGTGAATTGTTAGCTGATTGAACTGCTAAAGAGTTCTATACTGCTTTATTGATAGAATTTTCTAGTGAAGAGTCTCCATTCAAATCAGTATCCAAAGATAAAGGGTTTCAAGATCAAGTAAGAAAAGCAATACAAGTTTATAGAAAATAATTTACTATTAAATAAAAGAAAATGAAAAAATTATTATTAACTTTATTCTTATTTGCTTTATCATGGTCATTTGTAAACTGAGCAGCATATGTAAATGTTTCTCCAATTGAAAATCATAATAACCTTTGAAATGTAGTATGAGAAGCAGTTGCATCTGCTCTTCAAAATTGAACAGTAAATCTAGGAGATTTAAATACTGTTAAGAACTTAGTTAATCAAACAATTGTATCAGCTTGATGATGGGAATGAAATCAAGTCGCATTTTGATCCGCTCATTACAACTTATTAGCAA
>JAZHDC010000040.1:0-6646 GCA_036541305.1 Candidatus Absconditabacteria bacterium | reverse complement strand
ATATTGAAATAATAAATTAATATTTGTTTAAAATGTCTTTAGATATATTAGATACGGATTATCTAAATTATATTATTACTTTAATGACATATTTATTGATACTTAAACTTTACAGCAACAAATATAGTAAAATGGTAGAGGTAGAACAAACCTTGTGAATAAGTTTTATCGATTATGTAAAAATTGAATTGAATTAACAATGAATAATGTTATAATTGAATATTTACAATTTAATTAAATTCTAATGGTGAAATTATTATCACAATTATTGAAAATAATAATTTTTGGTTTTGCTTTTTTTGGTAGTGGGCTATTGGTATTTTTGGCAGCAAGAGCTTGGACAAGTTCTACAGATATTCAAGTAACAACTGGAGATACTTTGACTGCTGATAAATGGAATGACACAGTAGACTATTTGAAAATGCCTATATGAACTATTGTAGCTTGGCACAAGGATTTTCCAAACACACCTTCATTGCCTGCTTGATGGATGGAGTGTAATTGACAAGTAGTAAATGATACAAATAGTGTTTATAATTGACAAACTTTACCTGATTTAAACTCACAAGTATACGCTGGATGAAAATGAAGATATCTTAGATGATGAGTAACAACTTGATTGTTCAATGAATCCACAAATTATTGAAGTAATTGAGCCAGGTATGCATGAAGTTCATGAACACGGTATTGAGGCTTATACTGAATGTATTTCAATTGAGAACAGTGAGACGCATTAAGTTACGCTGCTTCTCCTTCTAATTATATGGCACCTCATATTCAAGTAACAGCTATGACTGTAAAGTGGATAATTAAAGTTAAATAATTTTATTATAATTTTCTTTATAAAAAGCAACAATAGAATGAATAAATTTTCTTTGATTTCAAAGGATATTTTATGTTATTTTTTTTATTGTAAAAATTACTTGCAATTGGAAGAAAAATAAGTATTGTTTAATTAGATTAAATATTTATTAGTTAAATTAAATAATGCAGAAAAACACAGAAACATATATAATTGAGCAAATTGTACTTTTGTCAGAAAGAATCAAAAAAATCTGAGAGTCTAAAATATTTTTAAAAGCATGACTTACAACTTTGCAATTCAATATTTTGTGAGTAATACTTTGAGATAAGATCAATAGTGTAAACTGAATAAAAAGAAAACTTATAGTTTCATCCGCTTCATTATCACAAACAATCAACAGAATGGTGATGGGATGATTTATAAAAAGAGCATTGGGAGAAAATGATAAAAGGGAAATTTTATTGATCCCTACTAGAAAATGAATTGAATCATACAATAGATTGAACGACGAGTATATCAGAATTACTACCAAAGTATTGTCAGAAATATCAAAGCAAGATCAAATGATTTTATTGGACTCATTGATTTTATTAGATAAGTTAATTGACAAATGAGAAAAGAAGTTGAACTAATTTTGAAAGTTTTGAAATATATTTTTTTATGATTTTTTGGTATTTGGATATTAGTATCTTTATTTTTCCAAAGAATTTTATGAACTGCATCTTTACCAATGCAGAAATATCAAAAAATTAACAATACAGTTTGACAAAAAATCTATCTAAAAGACAAAGATTGAAAATATATTAACGCTTTATACATAAATAATAATTCAGATAAAGTAATCTACTATTTCCATGGGAATTGATGAAATCTAAACATGTTTGAGGGTTATATGAAATATTTTGCAAGTCTTGGATATAATGTTTTGTGTTTTGATTATCCATGATATTGAGAAAGTGAATGATTTCCATACGAACACAAAATTTATGAAATTTCTCAATTATATCTAAATTATTTAACAAATACAAAAGAATATTCACTGTGAGATATTATTGTTGTATGATATTCAATTTGATCAGTTCCTGCAGTAGATTTAGCATGGAAAAATGAAGTAAATAGTTTGATTATATTTTCTTGATTGACTGATAGTTATTGAATGAGTAAAAAATTATTTGGATTCAATATTATCAAATTATTTATGAAACCAAATAGTTATAATAGTTTGGAAAAAATCTCCGAAATCAGCATTCCTACACTAATCTTTCATTGAGATCAAGATAATGTTATTCCTTATGAAATGTGAATAAAATTGTATGAAAATTCAATTTCAGTCAATAAATACTTTGTTAATTTAGAATGATTATGACATAATTGATATTTGTATACAAATTGAAAACAGATTTGAAATACTATGAAAAAGTTTATTCAAAAAAATTATAATAAAATGTAATTTAATTTATAATAATTTATAATGAAAACTGAACACAATTATTTATTTGTTTTGTTGAATCGTTTAGCTTGGTTTGTAAGTTTGATGCCAGCAATATCTTTCTTGATTTTGTCTATGGAAGATTGAGATTTCTTTGGATTTTTTATTCTATCATTATTCTTGGGATTATTCATAAAATGAGTATTCTTTGGTAGTGATTTTATTAGTAAAAGCTGTGAGCAGATTACATGACTTTCTATTGATGATCAAACTTTGGACAATCATGTTAGTGCAGATTATGTTCTTCCTGTAAATGTGCAACCTAGTGAAGTTAAACTTAAAAAATCTCCAACATTTTCACAAGAACCTACTAAAATCGAACAAGTGGATTCTCTCAAAACTGAACAAATTAAAGATGCTGAAAAGTTGGAAAAATCTTCAATATTCAAATTAGACATTTTGTGATATATAAAAGATTTCTTTTCTACTAATTTGTTGGCAAAAGTTTGATGAATATTAGTATTTGCTTGAGTATTGTTTTTTCTAAGTCTTATTTATTCTTCATTGAATTTAGTATGAAAGTTTGCAATAGGAATAGGTCTTTGAATGTTAGTATTTATAATTGGAAATATATTGAACAATAAAGGAATCAAGAATGAATGAAGAATAGTAATGTGAGTATGATTGATGATCAACTATTTGGTAATTTTGTGATGAAGATATTTGCTAAAAGATGCTTGAGAGTTTTTGCTGTCACCTTTGACTACTTTGATTTATTTGATTGCAAATACAATAATAGCAGTGATTACATGATTGACTTACAAGTCTTGACCAATGCTAATATTTGCATTTTTGATTGCTTATCTAAATCCACTTCTTGTTGGTTGAGATTCTACATCTCCTTATATTTTATTGGCTTATGCTAGTATTATTTCTATATGAGTAATCATTGTAAGTCTTTTCAAGTCTCAACAAGAAATCGTCTCCAAAAGATTGCTTTTGGCTATGGCATTTTTGTGACTAAATATTTTGACTTATTTAGCACCATTTAGTGATAGCCTTTGATGGATTACAAAACTATTAGTAAGTTGTTTATTTTCTATATGAATAATCCTAATTCTATACAAAAATAAACAAACAAAAGACTTCTTGTGATATATGCTTTTTACATATTTGTTCTTGTGATTAGGAATATATGATTGAAGTGCTACTTTAGTATGAGCTTTTGCTGATATTACAATATATTTGCTAAATATGTTTTTCATTTGATGATTGTTTTTTGTAACGGTTTATTTTATTATAAATTGATTATTGAAAAAGCATTTGCGAATATTGTTTGTTCCATTATTTTTTGTTTTGTATTTGTTTTCCATAGTATTTTATCAAGGATGAGAAAGTATATTTTGGTTTTTGTTACCTTCAATCTATGTGCTTTTGTTTATGTTAGCTTGAATATTCTTCTATATATTGCCATTTATGTGATGAATTTTGTGATGAATCTTCACTTTAGTATATTTAGTTATCACAGGATTTATTATGGCTCAGTGAGTTTTTGACACTAATATCATACTTAATAATCTAGAATTTTGGCTACTTTCAGGTTCATTTTTGCTTTTTTATATAACAACTATTTTAGTCTCCAAAAATAAGTCAGTAAGTTATATTAGTTTGATTGCATTGATATGAACATTTTTGCTAGTTTCGCCATTACTAACATTAGATGATTGATATGCCTTCAGAAGTATTGCTTTCTTGCTTGTATTGTTTATCATCAACCTAGCTAAGCCATTTATGAATAGTTTTTTGAGACTATCCGCTCCCAACATAATTATCATTTCCACATACCTTTGATTTGTTTACTTTTTGATACAAATACTTAGAATTTGAAATGACTTCCAATGGGTGATAGCTGACAAATGATTAGCAGTTTCTACACTATGACTGCTTTATTTATTGTTTTCATTTGTGTATAAATTTATCACAAAAACAGACTTACAATCACAAGATAAAGAGAATAAGACAAATTCATTGATTGTGTTCAATTATTTTTCTACATTTATGATTGCAAGTTTGCTTTGATTGATAATTGCCTTAGATAATAATGCTACAATTATTCCTTATGTAGTATTTTTCCAAAGTTTGTGTTACTTTTTTATATACAAATACTACAAAAATTACTTGTTGTATATGTTCTGAATAATTTTTATGCTTGTTTGAGCTTGATTCTTATTTAGATATTTAGGTTCAGAGCCAACAGTCTTTTGGTCTTGATTTTCTATGATGGTCTTTGTATTATCTTTGATTATTGGAATTGTTTATTTGCTTCAATGAGTAGATTCTAAGTACAAAAACTTTTCTATTTGAATCAACTTGTTATTATTGATGTTTATTTCAATATTAGTTGGTGAAATATTTCATATAGAGTGATGAGTTATTTGAATATGAATTTATTTACTTGTATTGAATATTGGTTTGATAAAGAACCAGAGTAAAAGTCTTAATTTGCTAGTCTTGTTGATGTTTGCCTTTTGATTTTTGTATCATATATGATTCGTAGATGAAAACTGAAACACAACCCTTTGGTCATTGCCTTTGATAATTAGCTTAGCAAGCACTCTCTATGTGACCCTATTCAGCAAAAACTTTTCCCAAACATGACATAAAAATGTATATTTATTGATATATCTGTTGTATTTTTTCATAGTAACTTCAATGTTGTTGCACAATTACAATTCTGATAATTTTGTACTGTCAATGTATCGATGAGTTTATGCCTGTGGATTTTTGATATGATGAATTAGTTATGATAAAAAGGCATTAAGAACTGTGTGATTGTACTTCTTGACAATTACTGTATTGAAACTTGGACTTTATGACATTATACAAAGTGAAACGAGCACTGTAACTAAAGTTATGGCATTTATGATTTTGTGATTTGTATTGATTTGAATTTCAATATATTACTCCAAAAAGTATGGGAATAATCTTAAATGAGAATGGAACCTTAGTAATTTGTGACTAGTATGAGCAAAAAAAGGGAATGACTCTCAGCAAAATTTTAGTGACATTAATTTGTGAAAAATATATATTGATGATATTTTGTGAAGGGGATTGTGAAATGTTGAGTCTATTGAATTTATATTGCAAGACAATACTGCTCTTACATCTCACGATGAAAATATAATCAAAATTTGAAAGTTTATTGTAGAAAATGCAAAGAAAAATTATTTCCAACCAAATGAATTGTGAATAGTATATGATGTTTTCAGGAAGAAAATGGAAAATAAGTATGCTATTGATAATATTCAAGAATTTGATAAATATTTAAGTTGATTTGTGAAGCAGTGATGAATTATTAATTTGAAACATAGTAATTAAAATGAAATACCAAACTTGAAAACTAAAAACCGAACACTCATTGATGAAAGAATTTGTATTATTCCTAAGATTAGTAGAAGCGAATAAGTTAGTGAAAAGGATTATTCCTTGAAGAATTTCTAGACAACAAAAATGAACTGGAAAGTTGAACATTACATTTTCATATTTTACTGAATCTGGATTGAAATATATGATGAAAAAGTGATGAACTGCTCAAGAAGTCTTTATTATTTGTAATGAAGAAAACAAGCAAATTCTTTTTTTGGAAGTAGAGGATATTTTGAAAAATAATAATTTTTAGTCAAAAAAACTCCTAGAAAAACTAGGAGTAGTAAACTTTAAGAGTCAGTAAGCATTTTCTCTTTGTATAAAAGCACAAAATAAATGCCAATACAAGTCAAGAATAAAATAGGATTGTTAGTAATAAAACTACCAAGAATAACTACTATTATTGACCAGTAAACTCTTGGTGAGTAGTGTTTTTGGTTAAAGGATTTCTTTGCAAAATTGTATTTGTTCAGCTTTATTGTTATTAATTTTATAGTTACCAATAACAACAAGGTCAAAACAACGCCTTCAAACAAACTCAAATCATTAATAATTGAATTTGATCCAATCATTATATTTTCACCTCCCTAATGTTTAGTGGAATATGTATAGTTATTTTTAATTTAATTTCAATTAGAAATTTCATTTTGAAAAAACCATTTAATACTTGAATTATTATTTTAATTAATTATAAATTATTTTTATTCTTATTCAAATAATAATGGCGGTACTGAGTTTGGAAGAATATGAGTTTGAAAATGATAAATCAATACAAAATCAAGAAACTGATTTTATTGATTACAAAACAATTCAAGCTACATGAAAGAATTTTACTCACGAAGATTATCTAAATCTAACTAGAAAAAGAGCATTTCATGTAATCAAAGAACAATCATTATATATTTCCAAGAAAGCTACTGTAATCAAAGAAGATATTTTGGTAAGTTGATCTTATGTTGAGGTTTTTGATTGACTATTTGAGATAG
>JAZHDC010000039.1:0-6735 GCA_036541305.1 Candidatus Absconditabacteria bacterium | reverse complement strand
GTAACTAATTCTTATTATTATATAATTCTACTGACTTGCTCAGTAGTTTTTTTTTTGTTCTGTGTCTCGGGTTCACCCTGCAGTAAATGCAGGGCACGAATCCTTCCGCCCCTGATCTTTTTGACTGTAACTAATTCTTATTATTATATAATTCTACTGACTTGCTCAGTAGTTTTTTTTATTTATAAAATAATAATTGTCTTGTAATTTTCTAATTTCTATGTATATAAAAATCATTATAATATGACAAAATTCTAATGAATAGTTATCATCTAAAAAGTAAATTTAAAGACTATTATCAAAGCTTCTTTTCTAGGAATTCTCTAGTAGTTTCTTTACCTACATCTTTAACTTTATTTGGATGAACTGCATGTATATTTTGATGAATTATTCTCAAACAAAAAATTTCTCAGAGATTATATTTGTGAATTAACGTGACTGGTGATAAATCTATAAATATTAATTCAAATGACTATTTTGATTACAAAAAATGAAAAATATTATCTCATATTGAAAATAAATATTTAAATATTTGACAAGAATTAAAACAAACAATATTTAATGAATACAATATTTGAATAAATATAGAAATATTTAGTGAATTTGAATGGAAAGATTCTGACTTAATTATTGCATGAATAATACTTTCACTAGACTTAATTACTAAGAAAATAGATTATAATAAAATTGAATTTATCAAAAATAATAAATATGAAGAACTACTAAATGATAATTACTTTAAAGAATTTATTCATAAAGCACTTAAATATAGATTAATTTTCAATGATAGTGTCCAATGATGAAGCAGCTTGTCTAGTATATTTACTTGAATATCTGACTGAAAATTCCCTGTTTTAAACATGATAAAAAAAAGAATTGAATCTCCTTTTACTAAATTTTCCTCTTGAAAAAAAAAGTTATTAATTGATATAGAAAAAGAACAAGTAGAATATAATACATTTAGATTATCAGAACTTATTGAATCTGAATATTACAAATCATTACCATTTGATTTTATGATTTTTTCTATAGACGATTACATAAATGATAATTGGTTTCAATCTACTTTGAACTGGATGGAAGATAGCATTGAATTTAAAGATAAGTTTAAGAAGAAAACAAACAAACTTCAAGACTTTTATTTAGAAAAATTCAATAAAAATGAGATTTTAAATAACAACATTGAAACTATAGTAAACTTTGAATTTGCTCTTTTAAAAGTTTTTATAGATACTATACTTTCCAAATCTAAAATAGATAAATTATTTTATTTTTTAGATAGAAATATAGAACTTATAAAGTCTCTACTTTGAAAACAGAATATAGTTTCAAATTGCATTGAAAAAGAAAATATGTATCTTTTATGAAATCTAGTAAGTAATATATACCCAAAAATTTGAAAAGACGAAATACTAATTTATACCACCTCCCAATCAAATGATAACAAATATGTTGTTCTAATTCCAAAAGAATTGCAGACAATTGAAATAGAAGATATTAAAAAAGAAATTAAATCTATTTTTGGAGAAAGAAGTTGATTGATCTTTTCATCAAAGAATTACTGAATAGAAGAAAACTGAATTATAATTGAACAAGATATTTATAATTGAAAGAATAGCGAATATACTGAATGAAAATATTACATAAAATGAATTAATAATATTATAGAAATATGAAATCATGAATCTTTAATAAAAAATTTTAATTGAATACTATTCGATACTGTTACTCAAAAAATATTTATAAACTGAAACAAAATCACTTCCAAACAATTAGTATCTCAGTCATCAACAGTAGAAATAATGAAAATACTAATTGAAAATATATGAACTGAAATAAGTAACCATCAACTGCCATTATCAAGCTATAGCAAAAGCAGAAATGACATAATTTGAAAAATAATAATGCCTCTTCAAAATCTGGTGAGAAATGAATTAAACAAAAATTTAGATATTATATGCAAATGATCAATTACTGAATTTAACTTACTTCTAAAGCCTACAAAAATTAATATATGAATACTTAAATCCAACTAATTATTTATAAGATTTCAAATTATTCACTAAATTTTATATTAAATGATATTTAAATAGAATACTTTCAAACAAAGAAATCTTTTGGATTAGTTTTTCCATGAATATGCTTACATTTTGAATATGAATGTGATTTAGGATTTGATAAATTTCATTGGATTATTTAATTATTATGAACTGGCATAATTCTAAATTAGAGAAAATTGAATACTTATTATTTTTTATTTACTGCATAAACTCAAAAATCATTATATTTTGATAAAAATACCTTAATTTTCTATCAGTGTATGTATAAAAATATCTTGATTTTCTATCAATAAAAAATCTAATTAAGATTGAAGGATTACTAATCAACAATTTCCACTTGAAAAACAGAATTAATTTGATAATATATCAATCGTCGTTGATATGTTAAATAAATATAATGAATACAAATTGCTATTGTGAATTACAAAGTTTAAGTGATATTTTGAATATTATAAGTCAACTAAACAGGTTACAAATATTATGTATTTTAGGAAAAAAAGATGAATACTGTGTGTGTGAACTTATAGAATTAACCTGACTGAAACAAAATCTAATCTCCCACCATCTTAGCACCCTAAAAAATATTTGAATTATAAAATGCAGAAAAGAAGGTAAAAAGGTCTACTACTCTATTAACAACCAAGTATTCAACACAATCAAATCTCAGATAAAACATGTATTTAGAATTAACTAAAAATAAATGGAAATCAAAATCTTATGAACTGGATGCCCTAATTGCAAAAAATTAGAAAACAATGTAATGCTTGCAGTACAAAACTTAGGAATACAGCCAACAATAATCAAAGTAACTGACATTGGAGATATTATGAGTTATGATATAATGGCAACACCTTGACTTGTAATTGACGAAAAAGTTGTGAGTTATGGTAAATTATTAAGTGTGGATGAATGTATTGAAATTATAAAATCTAATAATCAAAATTTATCAAAATAATAAAATAAAATGAAGAAAATGTTAGTGGTTTTCCTATGAATAATAATACTTTCCTGATGTGTGACTGTACAAAATTGATCAAATATATGAAATAAGGAAAATACAGATACAATTATTACTACTAAAGCTGATAAAATAGAAATAACTCTATTTCATTTCACTCAAAAATGCTATTCTTGTAATAGAATGGGTGAACTAATTAGAAAAACTTTGGATGATAATTTTTCACAACAACTAAAAGAATGAATAATAAGTTATCAAGAAGTAAATATTGATATGAGACCAAAAAACACCTTTGACAAATACCATGCAACTTGATTGTCTGTTTATATTAATTGAATATCTGAAGGTAAAGAAAATTTGTTCCAAGATACAAATGTTTGGAGATACTTGGAAAATGAAGAAAAATTCAAAGAATATTTTACCAAAATTCTAAATAATTTATAAATAATCAATAAAATGGATTTTTTGAATAATATAATTGATAGTTATAATATTCCTATGCTTACTGCATTTTTGCTTTGAATAATTACCTCTATCAATCCTTGCCCATTGGCAACCAATATTACAGCTATTGCATACATTAGCAAACAGTTGAACTCTATCAAACTTACAATGTTACACAGTATAGTTTATGCTTTATGAAGGGTTTTTAGCTACACTTTTGTAATAGTGCTTATTCTATACGGATTTTCTTCATTCAATATAGCAAAAATATTCCAATGATATTGAGATAAGATTATTGGTCCAATATTATTACTGATTTGATTGATAATGATAGACATTGTCAAAATTCCTTATTTCAAATGAAGTAGCAAGTTAGATAAACTGAAAGAATCACTGAAATCCAAATGATATTTGTGAACATTCTTGCTTTGAGCATTATTTGCAATTGCATTTTGTCCATATTCTTGAGTAGTATTTTTTGGAATCCTAATACCCTTTATTATAAAATCATCATTCCCTGTTTGACTTACAATCTTATATTGAATATGAACTGCCCTACCAGTAATGATTTTTGCAATAATTATAGCTTTTAGTATAAAACATATCTCCAAAATGTTCAATTTAGTATGATTATTGGAAAAGTATGTTAGATATTTTATTGCAATAACTTTTATTCTAGTATGAGCTTATTACAATTATATCAGCATAAAATGGCTAATATGATTACTTTAGATAACATTATAACAATGAACAAAATAAACAAGAAATACCAAAAACTTATTACTTGAATAGTAAAGATATTTTTGATGACTTTGGTGATGTCATTTATTACTAGTGTAAGAAATAATTGACTAAATATTTGAATATTCTATATTTGGATGAAAAACTGGTTTTTGATTATGCTTTTTGTATATCCAATAGTATTTTTGATTATAGATCCAATTATAAATTACCTTTCTAAGAAGGTATTTACAAATTAATTATAAATAATGGACATATTTTACCCAATTCAGATGTTAGCAGATTTGATTACATATAATATTTTGAATTTAGAAATAAGTTCACATATTTGAAATGCGTTGAATTTTTTCATTTACGATAGTATCAAAATATTTATACTTTTGGTAATTATTGTTTATATAATGAGTATTATCAATCATTATTTACCAATAGAAAAAATTAGAGATTTTTTGTCAAGAAACAAATTTTACTGACTAGATTATGTTTTTGCTTCAATATTTGGAGCAATTACTCCTTTTTGTAGCTGCTCTTCAATTCCTATGTTTGTGTGATTTGTAAGAGCTTGAATTCCTTTGTGAATTACTTTTGCATTTTTGATTACATCACCTTTGATAAATGAAGTTGCTATTGCTCTGTTTATATGACTTTTTGGTTGGAAAATTACTATTATCTATATTTTATCATGACTATTGCTAGGAACTATTTGAGGATGGATTATAGGAAAACTGAGAATGGAAGACCAAATTCATGATTTTGTATTGAAAAAATCTACTAACAATCAAAACAACCTAAAAGATAAATTACCTATAAAAGAATTTTTCAAAATTATTAGTAAAGACAGCTTTGATCTAATAAAAAAAATAACGCCATATGTTCTTTTGGGAGTTGCGATATGAGCCATTATTCATGGATATATTCCACAATGATTTTTCCAAGAGTACATTACCAAAGAGAATATTTTTGCAGTTCCATTAGCAGTAATACTATGAATTCCAATGTATGCTAATGCCGCATGAGTAATACCAATCATCAAATCATTGATAGTTGCATGAATACCAATATGAACAGCCCTTGCATTTATGATGGCAGTAGTTTGACTATCACTTCCTGAGTTTTTGATACTGAAAAAAGTTATGAAAACCAAATTACTACTTAGCTTTTTTGGAATAATTTGATTGTTTATGACAATTCTTGGTTATTTGTATAATGCAATATTGTAAATAAATTAGGTAGAGAATTATTACTTTAAGATTATTGTAACCGCGACAAAAACCGCTTCGATACAAATAAGGAAAAGCTTTGTAAAAGACAGTTTACTGATTTTTTTATGGGACCCACAAAGTGGGTTAAAAAAATCTTTGCTACAATTCTTTGAAATCTAAAGCGCTAATTCCGTGTCGTTCTTTTTGTCGCTAGACTTTTTTGCCTACTTTTTTGGGCAATGCAAAAAAGTAGGTCCCCGCCGGATAGGCGAAACAATATATATCTTCAATTATATTCATCGTTTAGGACACACTATCGGTGTGTCCCTACACTTGTATAATTATTATTTCCGAAATTAGGGAAATAAACCATATTGGAAAATAACAATAACCACATCCACTTCTTAGCAGATTGCAATTGTACATAGAACATTGTATTAATAATCCACCACAATCTCCAATCTCCTATCGTTATCTACTATTTCACGTATATTCATTCCATAATACTTTCCATCTTTTAAATACTACATTTTGTTCTAGCCAAGGATCGTTTTCATCAGGAATAGAATTTATAATCACTTTACTCGCATTGGGAGAGGCTTGGATCCATTGATTATTTCACAAATAAGCTAACACATGAACTCCGTTAGCAGTTACAGCAAAATCTCAAGGCTGAAGGTTTGCATGGTCAAAACTGTTGATACTTTCTCCCCTACCCACTACGAAACTATACTTGTTTTCTTGTGACATTGCTTTTGCAGACATATCATATCGCCAAAACACAAATCACTCTCATAAAAACTCAATTCTAGCATACTTAAAACCTACAATAAAATACGTATTTATCAAAGATTTACGAATAAGTCACGAACAATCTATTCAAATTGAATTTTCTCATCACCGAACATAATTTACTCAATTATATTTTTCTAATTGTTTCACATACTCTTTAGCAATATAATCATTGCTGATTTTTTTTGGGAAAGAAAAATACAAAACAAATAAACCAAAGATTGAAAAAAAGAAAATCAAAAAAATTCTTAACGAATATCTCAGCAAAAAAAGGTATCATAATAAGCCTATCAAAATAATTATCAATAATAATGTTATTAATTTCACCAAACTACTTCATACAGGAAAGATTAAAACTCACAGTAAGAAAAAACTCACTCACACTATTCAAAACCAAATATTATTTTTTATAAATTGCATTTCTATTTAGATTACTAATAAATTGTACTATCAAAAACATATTACTTTAACTTTTCCTTTATTGCTTGGGAATAATTGCTGGAAATTCAATATTTGATTTTTAGTTCATTTATAAGTT
>JAZHDC010000038.1:0-6744 GCA_036541305.1 Candidatus Absconditabacteria bacterium | reverse complement strand
AGTGTCATATTTAAGTTTTTTTTGCATATTTATTAATTTTAAAGCTACATCTTGAAATCTTTGTAACATAAAAACTGGAATAAAAATTTTTCCTCAAAGATTACCAACATCTTCAATAAAACGAATTAATTGATCAAATTGATTTTCGTGAACTCTTGATCCATAAGTAGACTCAATCATATAAAAATCTAACTTTTCATCAAAAATCTGTGGAGATCAGATATTATTATCACTATATCTTCAAACGTCTCAAGAAAATCATAAGTTAACATTTCATCAGTTGCCATCATCAACTTTTATCAAAAACTGACTTGATCACAAAATATGAGCCGAATTTACTAAAGAAATACTAACTCAATCGACTACTTCAAATAGTTCTCAAGAATCTAGTGAATAAATATTTTTTCAATTAAAAAGGTCTTCAATATTACTGCTTGAATAAAAAACTAACTCATCAACTCTGCTTCACTTATTTCAAAATATTCACGAATTATTAGAAATATATTCAATTTCTTTTTCCAACATTTGCTTTTCCCTATTTAATAGGCGACTTTTTACTGAACCAATTAAAGGATTAGACAAACTAGACACGATTAAACTCAATTCCTCTTTAAGATTTATTATTAATGAATTATAATTATTCATTTCATTATTTTTAGAAATGTTATTCGTATTGTTTTTGTGTTTTCACAAAACACTAACTGAATCATTTAGCATAATATTTGATAACTTTAATGTTTCTTTGCTTGCTATAATTCTTCATTTGAATCAATTATTTTTATCTCAAATATATGGAAGCATTCATATGTGATCAATATGTGCATGTGTAAGTAAAATCAAATCTATTGCTTTTGGCGATATGAAATTAATATAATTGAAACTCTCTCATCTATGGGATAATCAACAATCAACCAAAATGTTGTAAAGTTGTCAACTAGTTCTTTTAATTGTGACCAAACTCATAGAACCTGAAAAATCTCTTTTGTTAGGAGTTCATACTCATCAAATCAGAGTTACACTTAGAGAACTTAAACTACTCAAAGACTTTTTCATATTTATAATTATTTTTAAATAATTCAATTTAAATATTATTGAAAATATAGCAAATGAAATATACAACTTTACAAATAATTATATAAACTTTATTAATTGCAAATTTTACTTTACTTTAGAACAATACTAATTATAAGTAATTAATTTAAATTATAACTATGCATAAATGTATATATGTGATCAATGTAATTATAATTCTGCAACAAAATTATGAAAATGTCCAAATTGTTTAGCCTTTTGAAGCTTTATTGAAGATGAAAGCAAAAACAAACTAAAAAAATCAAATATGAAAACATGATTAAATAGCTGAAAAATACTTAATTCATCAAATAAAACCTGAATTGGATTCTATAATATAGATAACAAAGAGCTAAATAGAGTATTCAAAAGATGAATAAAAAAAGCATGAATATATTTGTTATGATGAGAACCTTGAATATGAAAATCTACAATGATGTTACAAATAGTAGATGAAATATTGAAACTTAATAAAGAAATAAATATTGGATATTTCTCATGAGAAGAAAATGAAGATCAAATATCGGACAGAATAGACAGATTGAATCTACCATGAATAAAAGAACAAATCCAAATTTATCATTCTAGTGACTTAGAAGATATAATTACTACAACTAAAACAAAAAATTATGACATGATAATAATAGACTCAATACAAACTGTATACAAAACATGATTAGATGCAGCTGCTGGATCAGTTAACCAAGTGAAAATTTGTAGTGAAAAGATTTCAGAATTTTGCAAGTCAAATCATATTACTGCAATAATAATATGACATGTAACCAAGTGATGAGAAATCGCATGACCAAAATATTTGGAACATATTGTAGATGCTGTATTGTATCTTGAATGAGATAGATATGGACAATATAGATTCTTGAGAAGTAAAAAAAATAGATTTGAAAGCACTGACGATGTTGCAATTTTCGAGATGTGTCTATTTTGACTAACACCAGTTTACAACCTAAAAGAAAGAATTATAAACTGAGCAAATACAAATATTCCTGGAAATGTGCTAACTGTAGGATTAGACAATTCTAGACCTGTTATAGTCAATCTAGAAGTACTTATAAACAAGACGAAATTCAAGTTTCCTCAAAGAACTGCACTATGAATAGATCAAAATAGACTAGATTTAGTAATAGCAATTCTAGAAAGATATTTGAAAATCAACTTATGATTATTTGATATTTATGTAAATATACCATGAGAGTTTAAATTTTACGACAGTTGACTAGACCTAGCAATTGCAGTAGCTATATTATGACAATACAAAAACAAGATAATAGATAAAAAATACATCTTCTTGTGAGAACTTTGACTCGGTTGACAGCTTTTAAAGTCAAAACTTCACGAAAAAAGGCTAAAAGAAATACCTGAATGATTTGAAATTATTGACTCTAGCAAAATCAAAAATATTGTAGAAATAATAAATTATATTTAATTGATTAAATTAAGATTATTTTTTATTCTTTCCAACTCTGCCTTCATCAATTTATAGGCAGTTAAATTTCTCTCACGTGCTAAGTTCATAAAATATTTTTCAGTTTCTACTACTTTTTTAAGTTGCTTTTGTGGAGAACAAGAATCTATTGTTCTCAAATTATGAATTCTATCTGCAAACTTTACATCTAATACATCATCAGGTAAATCTCACATATGTCAAAAATAATCTTGTTGTCTATTAAGTTTTGCGCTACTAATAATACTTACAACATTATCATTAGATTCATACATTTTCATTAAATAATCTTCTCGTTCTGGGAAAAATCAATCAGGTAAATACTGATTCAAAACTTGAATTTCATTTTCTTTTAAATAACTTTCAAGTGGTTTTTTGGTCAATGCAATTACTCAATCAGCAATATAATCTCAAAATATCAATCTCAATACTTTACTATCAAATCATGGTATATCTTCAACAATGTCATGTAATAGTGCTATAACAACTTTGTTCAAATTGGGAGATGGTAGTTCGTTCAAAACTATACTTGCAACTGATTTCAAATGTTCAAAGTATCTAAGATTATTTCACTTATCATCTATTCACTCTCTAGTTATTTCTACAAACGCTAATTTTACCAAAAAGTAAGCAACTTGAAAATTATACATTTGCTTTTTCACAATTTTAGAGTCTTTAGTAATATTTGAAGGTAAAAAAATATTCTTAACAACACTATCATACAATTTTTCACTTTCTGTTACTCACAAATAATGATTATTTAAAAATCATTGGAATAAAGATACAAACTTATCCACGAAATCTGGAGAAATATCAATTTGCTTAGAAGCTAATAACCTCATTACAAAAAAATTAAACTCAAACAATATTTCTTTTGAAAAGATCAAATCTTCGTATTTATAATCTTTTTCTTTTTCTTCAGAAAACAATTCTATTAAATTAAAGATTAGATTGGATCAAATTTGCTCAAAAGAATTAACTCAGTCTAAATTATCAATAGAAATAACTGTTTTAATATTTTTCATTTTATACTTGAATAAATTAAATATTTGAATAACTTATAATAGATTTAATTTAATTAAAATCAATAATGAAGGATAATAAATTAATTAATGAAATGAAGTTATATTTGAAATGATTTGATAATGAAAATATTTTTGAATTAGAAAAAACAAAAGACAAACAATTTATTGCTCTTGAAAAACTGCGAAATAGAATAAAATGCAAAAATAATGTAAATGAATTCTTATATCTAATAATCCAAAATTCACTAGTATCTTACCAACTAAGTTGAAGTTGAGAAAGTCGATGGGAAGAATTTGCAATTAAATGTGAAGAGTACTTCGCAAAAGAAAATAATAATGAAAATCGACGAAAAAATATACTATTAAACTGTAAAAATAACTGTCGCTTAAATCAAATGAAACTAAAAAGAATTCAAAAAATAAACTCTAAAATACAAGATTTTGATGAACTAATTAAATTTGAAAATAATCAAGATAAATTACTTGAAATACTTTGAAAAACTATGAATCAAGATACAAAAAGTAAAACAATAGTTTTTGCAATTAAAATGTACGTATATTGAATTAAAATAATTAAAAATAAAAATATTGAATACAGTAATAATATTTGAATTCCAGTTGATTCTCGTTTAGAGAAAATTTACTACTACCTAAATTGAACAAAAAATGTAAATAAAAATCAAATATACATATTTTTTATAGATTTAGCCAAAGATTTAGACATCTGTCCACTTTGACTAGACAGTATTCTATGGATAGATTATTGGCATAAATTCAAGGATTTAATAATCAAAAAATAAAATATAAGTTAATGATAACCATTGTATATCAAAAGATTAATTTAGAATTTGATAAAATAAAATAATTATATAATATATATTCATAAACAAAAAGAAAAAAAATAAATTGATTAGTTGATTCACTCCACCAGGAGAAGGACAACATTGAATAGGAGGCTGAGAGAGTTATTTAACCAGATAGATTTATAGAATATTCCTTTATAATACTATCTGGTGGAATACTACCTGCTCTCAGCCTCGCACCGAGGCGATAGGTTTTTCCTACCGCTTTTTTTGTTAAATTAAATAAATGTCAACAGTATATAAACCTAAAAATGTAAATGTTGATAAAATGTTGAAAAAATAACTTGATTAGTATAAAAAAAACAATATATAACTATTACAAACATAGTTAATAATGTAATAAATGTGATGGTATTCCATTATAGTTTGATTTGATCCACCAGGAACAAACAAACCAAGTCTCCAAAATGAGAAAACTATTAAGTGAATTTTTTCTCACTGCAAATCCTAACCCTGGTATATCCAGTGGTTTTTTTTTAATAATTTTATAAAGAATTATATATATAATTACTTTTCTATTAAATAATTCTTTGATCTGTAATGTAAAGCTTCAGCGATATGCTTTGAATCAATTAAATCTAATCAAGACATATCAGCAATTGTTCTAGCCAATTTCAACAATCTGTGGATAACTCTTGGTGACAAAGACAAATTTTTTGCTGCCGTCTTCAAAAGCATTTCAGCTTCTTCGTCAAGTTGAATAAACTTATGTAAATATTTTGTATTAAGCTGAGAATTACAACTGATTCAGGTATCAATATATCTATTTTTTTGAACATCCCAAGCTTTTAAAACTTCTTGACTCATATCAGATGATGATTCTTCAAAATTATCTTCAATAATATTTTCAACTTTCTCTCTTGGGACTTCCAAAATCATATCAAATCTGTCTAATAACGGTCAAGAAATTTTGGATTGGTATTTTTTTATATCATTCATGGAACATATACAGTGTTTTTGAAAATCCTTGTAGTATCCACACTTACATGGATTCATTGAAGCCACTAACATAAATTTTGCAGGATAGTCAATTGTTCAACTAACGCGAGATATTGTTATTTTTTTATCTTCTAAAGGTTGTCTCAAAACCTCTAATACTTGAGATGGGAACTCTGTAAGCTCATCTAAATATAATATTCAATTGTGAGAAAGGCTAATCTCTCAAGGCGTAAGCTGTTGTCATCACCCTATGATTGATATTTTAGAAGCTGTATGATGAACAGATCTAAATGGTCTAATTAGTATCAATGGCATTTCTTCATTTAATTTACCAACAATTGAATAGATTTGACTAATTTCCAAAACTTCGTTGAATTCCATAGGAGGCAAAATTCATCTTAATGCTTTTGACAACATTGTTTTTCCAGTTCAAGGTGGTCAAATAAGTAGGACATTATGCATTCACGCAGCTGCAATCTTTAATGCTCTTTTGACGAAATTATGTCATTTGATTTCACTAAAATCTACTAGTAAATTATCCTTTAGTTTTATATTTTCTAGATTCTTTCATCCACAAACTGGTTGAATATCTTTTTTTCAGATAAAATGATCTACAAAATCTCCAAACTTCTCAATTGGATAAATCTTTATGTCTTTTATGTATTCTAATTCAAATAAATTTTCTTTGGGAATATAAAACTCCTTGTATCATTTCTTGTATGCTGATATTACTGAAGGCAATATTCAAGTAACTCTTTTCAAAGTTCAATCTAAGCCAAGCTCTCAAAAGAAAATGCTATTGGAATATTTATCAATCTTCACATATTCTTCAAACATTAACATTAATATTCAAACAGCCATTGGAAAGTCAAATCTTGTTCATATTTTTTTTATATGAGAAGGAGCTAAGTTTAGGATAATTTTACGTGTTGGAAGATCCATATCAAGATTTCTAAAGGCTCATCTAATCCTTTCTTTGGCTTCATTTATTGCGGCATCAGGCAATCAAACAATACTAATTCAAGGTATTCATTTATTTGAATCAATTTCTATATCAATTTGGTATCATTCAATTCAAATATTGGTAAATGTTTTTATAATATTAACCATTATTGTAATTATAATAATAAAGAATTACTACTAAATAGTACTCAGTACCCAGTACTTAGTACCAAGTATTTCGGGAATAATACAGTTTAGAGGGAAATCAAAAGAAATAGCA
Source organism: Candidatus Absconditabacteria bacterium (assembly GCA_036541305.1). Lineage (GTDB taxonomy): Bacteria > Patescibacteriota > Gracilibacteria > Absconditabacterales > Absconditicoccaceae > JAZHDC01. Next base: position 162 of record JAZHDC010000038.1, on the reverse strand, counting down.
AAGTTTTATTGTATACAAAACCCTTTCCTTTGTCTTTACCTTTTAACTTAAACCAGATTGCTACGCAATAGTACTCCGTACTCAGTACTCAGTACTTAGTACCAAGATTATTCGAATAATTATTATTCCCCTAAGTACTAAATAATCTGCTGAATAGCAATA
>JAZHDC010000037.1:0-28383 GCA_036541305.1 Candidatus Absconditabacteria bacterium | reverse complement strand
AATAAAAAGCGCTACTTCATGAAACTATCAGTTTGATTTTATCTTTGTACTCATCATAAATATACTTCAAAAAATTACTTGGATTGTTTAAATATTGAATTTCATCAATAAAAACAAAAATCTTATCTTCAAAACTATGTTTTTCTTTTAGAAGTTTGATTAAATTTTTTGGTGACTCATTGAATAAACTTAATAACTCAAAATCCTCAAGATTGAAAAATTCATTATTGAAATTGTTAGTTCATTGAATATGCTTCATAAAACTGGTTTTTCAAACTTGCCTGGATCATGTAATTATTAGTATTTCTTCTCTTTCCATCCAACTTAAAAATTCAGCTTCAATAGTTCTACTATACATAATATTTATTTATAAAGTAAAAATTATCTAGATAATATTCATTTCACAAATAAATTCAATACCAATTATTATAAAAAACTTCAATATTATTTCTTATAAGAAAAATAAAGCTATAATAATTTATTTATTGTTATAGTCGGTAATAAAATAGAAATTCATATTTGTTGGGATTATAATACTATATTAAATATATACTCTTTCAAAGAATTTATAAAATTCAATCATATTTATAATAATTCAGATAATAGTATAAGTCATGCTACAAGTTTGATTTATTCATTTCCTGAATACAAAAAATTATCTAACTATTTTACAAATACTGAATTATTTCTTTACACAATAGATTACTCATATATTTTTTCAGCGAGTTTCAGTTCCATATTTACCACTATTTGGGGCATTGACAGTAACTGTTATAACTCAAAAACTATCGTTTGGACCTGTTCAAATTCCGGATCTGCTTCCACTAGCATGAATTCTTAAAACATTATGACTAGAATTTGATGATGAATGTGTGTGAGTTTGAAATTGGTCATCTTGAAAAGTTCCAATAGTTCTACTTGCTCAATCAGGGTCCTCTTTTCCGTCAGTTCTTGTTGAAGTTCAGTTATCAAAACTATTTATTCCTCTAAGAAATTGTCCTCTCAAATCTACAGTTCAATCTGTTCCATCTGCAGGTTTCCATCAAGTTGGACAACTATCCGCCATAAAAGCACCAACCATACTATTTGGAACTAACTGATTCCATTTGTCTGCTGTCAATACATCTCAATTTTGTGCAGTCAATCCACTTGAATCTGGACTCCATGCTTTAGTAATATAAAGAGAAAGTATAAAGATGCTACTAAAAACCAATGATGCCACAATTGAATTTAATATTAATTTTCCCATTTGTAATAATTTAGTTAAATTATAAATATTCTTAATATAAATTATAATAATCAATTTTTAAAATTCAACTAATTATTGTATAGTAAAAAACGAGGACTTATATATCTATTGAAAAAACCATAGATATTAGTATAAATAGTACATTTAATTGGTGATAAGATTGAACATGAAACAGATGATGAATATATGAAATGTAAAGTGGATACATGTTCATTCTGATGAGATATCTCAGATAAATGAAATACTGAAAACCTATGACTTTCACGAGATTATTGAAGAAGATTTACTAGAAGGACACACACAAGAAAAGATTGATATATATGACGATTATTTGTTCATAGTATTACATTTTCCAAAATACAATTCTGTAAATAGAAGGTATGTGATGAATGAGTTTGATATAATTTTGTGAAAAAATTTCATAATTACAGTTACTAAATACAAAACTAATCATATAGAAAGAATTAGGAAAGAGTACGAACAAGAAATCAAAGAGTCTGAATCAGATGAGAAATATAAGATCACTCCCTATTACATACTCTATAAAATAGTAGATGTAATGTATGATAAAACCATCAAAATGCTTATTAGATCAAATAAAGATATAGTAGAAATGGAAGAATGATTGTTTTCATCACAAAAACTAAATCAAAATGTCTTGGAAGATATGATGATCAAAAAGCGTAATTATGTAGTATTAAAACATGCATTTATTCCACAAGAAGAAATTATCACAGATTTACAAAAAGAGCTGCCAAAACTGTACGAAGAAGACTTAGACGTGTATTTTGAAGATGCTCTGTTCAAACTTGACAGAATACAATCACAAATTACAGTTTTATACGAAACCATTGAAGCTTTAGCTGATACATACAACTGATTACTAACAATACAGACTAATGCTATTGTAAAATTACTAACAATAATTACTGCTATTATGTGAATGTTAACTTTGATAAGCTGAATTTACTGAATGAATGTACAACTTCCAACTTTGAGATGATATTGGACTTTTGCATTGATAATATCTACAATGGTTATTGTAAGTGCAACGTTTATCTATATATTCAAGAAGAAAAAATTACTTTAATACTATTTAAAAGAAAATGTGAGCTTTAGATAATATATATTTGTGAGAAAAAGAAAATGCTTTTGAAGATATAATCAAAAAATATAAAAGCCAAAAGTATTGTATTGTAAATTTTTTGTATTTTGCTAATGTGGTATCTCAAAAATTATTGGAAAATTGAGATTCTGATTACTGAAAAGCTATTATTGATGGAGATTTTTTACTTCCAGATGGAATAGCTTTGTACTTATACTACAAAAAATTCTTTGGGAAAAAAATTGCAAACCTGAACTGAACAGATTTTCTTCCTTACTTTGTAAATAATTTCAAAGATGCAGATTATATTATTTACTGATCTTGAGAAAAAGCAAATAAATGAACATACGAATATTTCATAAATAATTATTGAATAAAACCATTATACAGAAATATTGGATATGATTGAAAATTTGTAGATTTGGCAAAAGAAAATATAAGATTTACCAATGAAAATCGCGTTTTACTAGTAGCACTAGGGACACCAACTCAAGAAATATGGATAAAAAACAATATTGAATTTATAAAAAACAATAATTTATTGGTATTTAGTGTGTGATGACTTTTTGATTTTTTGTGATGAACAGAAAAAAGGGCACCCTATGCAATAAGAGCTATAAAGCTAGAATGGGCACGAAGATTGATAACAAACCCAAAAAAAAATTATAAAAAAGTATTGAATAGTCTCATTATTTTGAAAATACTATTGAAAAATAAAAATTAATATATATCTATATAGATAGACAAAAAAATCTAATTTAACTAATAATAAAAATTTAATGATTATTCATAGAAAAGATAAATTTTTTGAGAACTCTGAAAGAAGGCTGTCTTTGGAAAAAGATTATTGAAATTGAATAAGATTTTATGCAGATATTGTGATTTTATCTGAAAAATTTGTTGAATACCAAAAAGACTTATTTAATGAGTTCTTTTCTCAAGTAATAGAAAAACTATGAGAGGAGAATATTTCTATAAAAGATTTTCAAAGATTTTTTGAAGTACATTTACAAGAATTAAATACCAAACTTAATGCCTTTGTTTCTAAGATAAAGGACCACGAAGGAAAGATGGAAATTAGATGATTTGTACAAATATTTTTCAATGACAGTTATATTTCTTCTATGATATGAGATGTTAGCATCGCAATTTTTAGAGACAACAAGCTAAATTATGTTATGGGAAATGATATGGATGACGAACTTCCTATTGATGTATTTTCTGAATTTATTGAGTGAGAATTAGAATGAAGTGACACTATTTTGTGCTTTGGAAATAACATTTTTGAAGTAATGGATGATAATGACTTGGAAGACATTCCTGCTGTAAGCAATTCAGAACAAAAAGAAATCATAATAGTAACAGAAGAAGTATTGTCTTCAAGAATTACGCCTAAGGATATAGTATTTTTGATAATGAGTGAGGTTGAACAAGAATTAGTTCTAAATAGAGCGATAAAAGATAAAAAGTTGATTACTGATTCTATGAGATTGAGAATCAAAGATTTTTTCACAACATACAAATACCCTATGTTGATTTCAATATGTGTACTTATAATCTTATTTATGATTTATTCATTATTATCAAATTGGTGAAAATGAAATAATTGAGTTACTGTTGTAGATGATAATTTGATATACTCAGACCTAACTATAGAAGATGTAAACAAAGATATTGAAACGTTCAAGAGGTTAGATCCATCTTCAGATCAAAAAATTCAACTATACAATGAAATAAAGAAAAAATTAGATGTTCTTGAAAGCAAACAAAAATGGACTCAAGATGTTCAAAGTTTGAAAAAGATTGTAAATGAAGAATATTTGAAATGATTCAAAATATATCCTATATCTCCTACTGATGCTTTTGTATCTGTTCAATATGAATTCCAACCAACTGATTTAGAGGCTTTGGGAGATATAAAATGATTGATAAGTAACAATTGATTTACTGTTGGATGAGACAAATGAGCTATCCCTTGAATTCTTACAAATAGCGTAAGAAAAGATCCTATCAAATTAGATGTCCCAGTAGAAATTAAATGATGTTCTCCTAATTTGAGCCAAAATTGACTATACTGTTATACTAATGACTGAAAAGTATTCAACGTAACTAAAAGCTGACGGGAGTCTGTTACTACTAGAAGCCCAGCATTCCCTAACAATATTGACTGAGTAGGAACTTTTGGTACCAATAGAATGTACCTATTAACATCTGACCCTGAATATAATTCCAAATGAATATTTATTATAAAATATGCAAATTTAGTTTGATCTCAAGCAAAGTTTGGTGAATGAGTTACTTACTCACTAAAATCTGATGATATAACTAATCAATTACCAAAATTATGATCTTGATTTAGTAGTTTTGCAATTGATGAAACATTCCTAAAATGGTCCAGAGATGAAAGGGCTCTTTATCAGTACAAATCTGACAATCAATATTTGCGTACAATAAAGCTTGAATGATGAGATAATCACTGAGCTAATTACTCTGATGATGTAAAAGTACTTGCAGTAAAGGAATCAAGATATGTTTATCTTTTTGATAGAGTAAACCAAACATTTACTGCTTACAGATCTGCTCCATACAAAGATAATTCTGCTAATGCTACCACTTATTGACTAAGATACTTCTTTAGAATACAATTAGATTTTGGAGAGTCAAAAATCAAAGATGTATATGTTGAAAACTGAAAAAAACCTTTACTATATGTAGTATGAGATAAGTGAATTTATCAAATTGCAATTTACAACTTTTTAACAGAAAATTAATATTTAAATATAAAATACTTTCTACAAGATGATCTATTAATGGTCATCTTTTTTTATTAAATTGAATTGCCAAACAATAGCAAATAGCAGATTGCGATTGGGGATTGTAATAATGATTGCACCCTTCCTTTGGTCCTTCCATTTGTATGTTTATAGCACCCTTCCTTTCGTCCTTCCCGATTTAGCAGATTGCAATTGTAAATAGAATATAGTTATAATCTACACTATGTACAATTTACCATCACCTATCTCCTAATTGCGAAGCAATTTCCCCTTGGTACTTGGTACTGAGTAATATAAACTTCAACTTTTAGAAAATCTGTCTAGCATTTATATCATTTGAATTTCGTGTAATTTCAAATTTATTATTCTTTTTAGTTCCAATTATTTTAGTTCATATTTTTGTCAAAGTATCAAATCAATTTACCAAAAATCATTTTCACATTTTTATCGTGGCAATTTTGTCATCAAGAATTATATATTCCAATCCATTAATTTTTGCAGAATAAAATTGATTTCAAGGAGAAGTAAAATGTGAAGGTGTATTCAATGTCGGCATATCATCTAAAAACTCAATTTCATAATCATTTATTACAAATTTTTTGAAAATTAGCTTTTTATTATTTATTTCATCTACAATATGTCGTTTATTATTGTTTTGGACTACTATACCTATTCAATAGATATGAAAAGAATTGTCTACATCCAAAGAATTATAATTTCAGGTGTTATCTATGAAATAAATTTTATTGTTCAATAAGTCTCACGAGGTAATAAAATTTCAATACTTGTTACTTTTGATAGATTGATAATTCCTGAGAATATAACTTCAATCAAATTTAACAAAATTGCAGTCTAAAGGATTATAAAAAATATAACAAGAACTATTTCATTTTGTTAATTTTATTTCATACAAAAATTACTCTCAAATTTCTATTGCATTGAAACTAGTAATTGAATAATCAAAATTCAAATCTGAAGGAACCTGTAATAACTTAAGATCATTTGTATTCAATAATCAACAATATTGTCCATTATTCATTGTAGTAACTGTTTTTTTATTAGGCTTATCATTGATTTCTATTGCTGCAATATTTCACTTAGAGTAGAACATACTTGAAAAAATATCATTGAACAATCATTTGTGAATAATTTTTCAAGATTTTGACACAATATAAATCATTACTTTTTCATAAGATTCAATATTAGTATAGAGTATTTTTGTTCAATTAGTCAGATAATGTTCTCATATTATTTTATCATTAATTCAAAGTATTTCACTAACCTGTGAATTAGTTTGATTATTCTCTTGTGGATTCTTTGAAAATAATGGTAATTGTAGATGATTTTGCATAAAAATAAATTATAATATAAACTCTTAAATATATAATAAAGATAAATCAAATAAAGTCAATTTAATAAGACTAATTTTAATGAAAAGGGAATCATTAATAATTTAACTATATAAATTTTTTATTTGAACAGAATAATGCCTACAATTAAGCATTTTGATAAAAACATTTTTTTCTTGTGAATAATTTCTTGCATTTTGCATAAAAATCTTTATATATTTAAAGTTATGCCCACACAGGGGTAACTTTTTTCGTCCCATTCCATGGATAAATCTATTATATGGGCGTATTTATTTATATATATTATACTGGTTTACATGAAAACCGAACTTATAGAATTTGTAAAACCTTATCAGAGGCATGATAAAGACAACTGATCTCCAGAGGTGCAAATTGCAACTCTATCTTTTGAGGTAAAAACCTTACAAGACCACATCGAAATTCACAAAGAAGATATCGATGCAAAAAGAAGTCTTTTGAAAAAAGTAGCGAGAAGAAGAAAATTTTTGAGGTATCTAAAAGAGCAAGATCTTGAAAGATATACAAAAATTTCTACAAAGCTAAAATTAAAAGCTTAGTGAGAAGTTGTTGCTTAGGTAACGGAAGAACTTTTTTATCATTTTTATTTACTTACATTTTATATTTTAATGAACTTAGCAGAATTTGCGGCGAAGTTGCAGTCAAATGAACTATCTATTCCTCGTATAAAACAAGGAAACAAGATTAAGTGAATTGTTTTGAAAAAAACTGAAAAAGGACTCTTAGTAAATTGTTGAGAGTGAGCTTTTACATGACTTATACTTCCAAAAGAGGTTAAAGACCTTGAAAAGAAAAGCTTTGACTTGAGTATTTGAGTTGAACTAGAAGCTGAATTATTAGATCCTGATTTGATGGACGAAGAAGGTTATTATCTTATTTCTATTTCTAAATTATTGCAATACGATATTTGGAAAGGAATTATGAATAAATACAACGCTAATGAAGTTATTACTGTTGTGCCTACTGAAGCTAATCTTGGATGATTATTAGTGGATATGCATTGAATAAAGTGATTTATTCCATTGTCACAATTAGCACCAGTTAATTATCCTAGAGTTGAAGATGGAGATCAAGAAAAGATTTTTGAAAGAATTCTTGAACTTATTGGTAAAGAATTCCATGTAAGAATTATCAATCTTGACGAAGATGGAAAGAGAATGATTCTATCTGAAAGAGAAGCATTGAGAGAAGAAAGAGAAAAGATTATGGAAACACTGAAAGTATGAAGTGAATTCACTTGAGTTATCAGTTGAGTATCAAGTTATTGATTATTTGTTACTATTGGTTGATGAATAGAGTGATTAGTACATATATCTGAAATTACTTTTGGACACGTTGATAACATTGATAAATACTGAAAAGTATGAGAAGATGTAGGTGTTAAGGTTATTTGACTAGAAGATTGAAAAATTTCATTATCTATAAAGAAATTGAAATGAGATCCATGGTCAGTTATACCAGACAAATATACTTCATGAGATGTTGTTGAATGAGAAGTTGTTAGATTTGTACCATATGGAGCATTCATTAGAGTGTTTGATGATATAAATTGACTAGTTCACTTGAGCGAAATCACAGATAGACCTGTTAGCAATCCAGCAGAAGCATTGAGACTATGACAAGTAGTTAAGGCTAAAATTATATTATTAGACATCGAAAAAAGAAAGATGTGACTAAGTATAAAAGCTGCAATGAATAAAGACAATGTTGAAAAAGCTGAATAAAATCTTGAATATATTAGAAAAAGTCTACCAAATTGGTAGATTTTTTTGTATTAAAAATATACTTTATAAGTTCATTAGCATAACAAATTAAATATTGAAATAGTATAAAAAAAAGTTATAATAAATTAGTTAATTTAAAATCTATACATAACAATGAGTTTAAAAACATATCGAGTAAAATTTAAAGATTATTTTTTGAGTAGTGAAGAAGAGGAAGAAAACAAAGAGATAGATAAAGTTAGAAGGTTTAGGTTCAATCTATTACAACTTTTTGTATGATTAGTTTTGCTGTTCTTTTCATTTAGATATCTAAGCGAAAATGACGCAGAAAGAGCTTCATTGATAAAGTGATTAGAAATTATTTACGAAAAAATTCAAATATTTGGTAGATGATTTTTGGGTGGCGAGGCTCAATCTTTGGAATCTCAATTTACAATGAAAAAATCATTTGAGCAATTGATGTCTAGTTATCAAGAATCTACTTGTCGCGACTGACAACATTACAATGAAATATTATCCAAATATAATGAATTGAAAAATCTAAAATCTGAAGATTTTGCAAAACAACAAGATAACTTCTCAATATTCCTGAGCAAATATTATAGAAATTTCAAAGAAGGCTGTAAATAGTAAAATACAAATAATACTATTTTATACTTTGAATACAATAAAATGAAAAGACTGAAAATATACAATACATTAGGTCGTAAAAAACAAGAATTTGTTCCTCTTATAGAATCTTGAAAAGCAGATTTTGTATGAATTTATACTTGTGGTCCTACAGTATATCGGACTCCCCATATTGGAAATGTAAGAGCATATATTTTTGCTGATTCTCTAAATAATACTATCAAGAATATACTCTGATACAAAGTAAAACATATTGTAAATATTACAGATGTGGGACATTTGGTGTGAGACTGAGATGAATGAGAAGATAAAATGGATAAAGCAGCCAAAAGAGATAAAATTACTGCATGGGAAGTGGCTGAAAAATACTATCAACAGTTTTTAGAATCTCTAAAACTATTGAACATAAATAGTTTTGATCTATTCCCAAAAGTAACTGATCATATTCAAGAGCAAATAGATTTTATACTAGAACTTGAGAAAAAAGGATTTACATACAAAATATCTGACTGAGTATATTTTGATACTAGTAAATTAGATGATTACTGAAAACTATGAAATGTTGGATTAGATTGAATGAAGCAAACAGATAGAATAACAACTAGTGAAAAAAGAAATCCCACTGATTTTGTATTGCGAAAATTCATACCTGAATGAGAAGAAAAAGATATGCAACGACAAAGTCCATGGTGAAAGTGATTTCCTGGTTGGCATATAGAATGTTCTTCACTTTCATTAAAATATTTATGAAAGCATTTTGATATCCATACTTGATGATTTGATCATATTCCAGTACATCATACCAATGAAATTGCTCAATCAGAAGCTTTTTTGTGAGAAAAAAACTGGGTAGAATATTGGATGCACAATAAGTTCTTGGACTTGGTATGAGAAAAAATGTCTAAATCTTTGGGAAATGTGATTACTGTATTTGATTTCAAAGCAAAATGATACGATCCACTAGATTTTAGGTATTATGTATTATCATCACAATATAGTAGTTTTATTGATTTTTCTTGGGAGGCTTTAGATTGATTGAAAACTCAAAGAAAAAATATTATCAAAAAAATTCAATGACTACTAGAAAAGTTTGATGAAAAAGAAATAGTAATAGATTTTGCTAAATATAAGAACTATGAACAATTTGAAAATCAAATAATAAAATCTGAATTTGGACAAAAAGTCTTCGATGAAATGATTGATAGTCTTTTAGATGATTTGAATACTCCACAATTAATTGCACTTATAAACAAATCATTGAAACAAGGAGAATGAAATCTTGAACTATTAGACCTATTACATATTATTTTGTATTTAGATGAAAAGTTACTAAAAGTAGACTTTTATAAAGAAGCGATTTTCTCATTAAACAAAGCACATTTGGCAATACCTGCTCAAATTATTGCATTAGCTGAAGCCCGCAAACAGGCTAAACTTGATAAAAATTTTCAACTAGCAGATGAACTAAGAGAGCAAATCAAAGGAATGGGATATATAGTAAACGATAAAGCTGATGGTTATGATTTGGTATTAGCATAAGCCAATTAGGAAAACTTAATTTAATAAATACAAAACATGATTTGAATTTTTGATTCTGGATTTGGTGGATTGCAATCTTTGAAGTATTTTAGACAAATATGCCCTGAGTACGATTATTTGTATTTTGCTGACTCTGGAAATGCGCCTTATGGGAACAAATCCAATGAAGAAATAAAAGAATTGACTTATAAATGACTAAACTACTTATTTGAGAATTGAGCAAAAATCGTGATCTTGGCATGCAATACTGCTTCTGCATGTGCAATTAGAAGCTGGCAAAACGAATTTCCTGAGAAAAAAGTACTGTCTGTATCCATCCCTTGAATAGAAAAAATAATAGAAAGCAAAGCTTCAAATATTTGCGTACTGGCGACACCTCAAACTATAAAAAGTGGCTTTTATATAAACAAATTACAAGAGCTAGAGCCAGAAATTCCTTACTGCATATACAACATTCCAGCTTTGGAACTTGTAGAGATAATAGAAAGCTGAAATGTAGACAACTTGTTGATAAACAAAATACTAATGTCTAAATTGTGAAACCTGCCTTTTGATTGCACTACTTTTGTTTTGTGATGCACGCACTATCCTATAGTTTTAGATAATATAGTCAAATGTCTAAATCCAAACATTTCAATAATAAACCCCTCTTGGGAAGCAGCAAAAAAGTTCTCTCAATATCTAAACAATCACGAAAATATTAAAAATAAATTATTAAAAAACTCAACTGTAAACATTGTTACTAGTTGAGATCTTGGAAAATTCAAAACAATAGCTAATAAAATAATTAATTGAGAATTTAATGTAAATAATTATTCAAACATTAATAGTTAAGATTATATATTTTTAAAGCTAGCAACTAGCTGTTTTGGAAATAAACTGGAATACGCTTTCTGCTGCTATTGCTCACTCTGCGCACGCAGTAATAAGTTGTCTAAATCATCCACTTCAAGTAGTGCAGTCTCACGCTGCATAAACTCAATGCAAATTAGTTTTCATATGTGCATCTACATTGATATATCAGTTGGAATTTTTATGTAAAATCTCGTCAATTCAAGGTACAGAATTTGGTATTGTTCATACAGCAAAGAAAACTCAGTCAACTTGGACCCTTTCTTTGGTAGTAACCTTACAATCTTTGTATTCTCAAGCATCAGTTCATTTACTTATATCGATGTATTGAACCTTATTTTCACCTCAAATTTCCAGTGGGATAGATGGTAAGATAAGTTCAACATTTGGTTTACTAATAATTCTATCATACCAAACTTTTTCTCATCTAAATTCTTTTCTACGATGTATTAAATAGACTTTTTCACATATATCTGAAAGATAAATTGCTTCAATAAATGCTGTGTTTCATCACCCTACTACGGCAGCTTTTTTTCATCTCATAAAAAATCAATCACAAGTTGCACAATATGATACTCACTTCCCAAAATATTCTTTTTCTCATGGAATATTTAATTTATTCTTATGTGTTCACACTGCCAAAATCAATGTCTTTGTCTGGAATGTTCAACTATAACTTGTAATTACTTCATATCATCATTGCGGATCTCACTCTTTTATAAGCTTTATATCAACAACTCTATCAGAGACGATTCTGCTACCAAAACTTTCTGCTTGCTTTCTCATATTCATCATAATATCATATCCAGCTGGTGAACCTGGGTATCCAGAAAAGTTCTCTACTGCATGACATTCGGTAATTGTTCAACCATCCATTTCTCATATTATCAATGGATTGAGACCATATCTTCATGCATACAAACCTGCAGTATAACCTGCTCACCCTAATCATACAATTATTAACTTTTCCATTTTTAAATATTTATTTATAAAGCTTGTTAAATTATGCTAAACTGATAAGTACCAATGTGTTGTCACAAACCTGCACATACTTTTGCATTTATCAATAGTAATACTCACTGTTCACTTGATTTTATATTTACTGATAAAAGTTTAATTTGCAAATCTTCATCCAATAATTGTTCAAAATTATGAGATATAGACTTTACTTTTATCTTTCCAAATTGTCATTTCAACATTTTCAAAAGAGATTCTTTTCATTTTACTCTTGGGAACTTATTTGCTAAATTTTCCAAGAATTGTTCATCATTAAGGTTAGAAAAAATAATAAATCACAAATACTCTTTTATACTAGCTTGTTTACTTATATTTATTCATTGATAATCACCAACGATTGAGTCTGAAAAGTTTTTTACCCAATTGACTCTATGTAAAAGTTTATTAGCATCAATTGTACCTACTAAAGATTTGTCCAAATACAATTCTAGTTCATCAGATTTTTCATTTTCTTCATCAGATATTTTCTGTATAGATATTTGTGCAAATATCACTGAGTCTTGATTTACAGATTTCACAAATATTTCATCATTCTCTCTTTCCAAATATATTTGATCACATGGATATATTGGAATTTTCGCATTTATAGTAGACACAAACTCTCAACATTGCAAAAGTCAGGAATTCAATATCTCATTTTCCAAAAGTATTGCAGGCAATATTCCAAAATGATCATCAAAGATATTTAGCTTATTATTATCTAATTTCAAAACACAAATATTAGATTGGACTTTTTCTGATTTATATAAATTATTTGTAATTTGATCTTTATTTGGAACAAAATCAACATCATACTTATAATACTTATTCTGGATAAATTCACACAAATAGGAAATCTTTCACAAATCTATGATCTTAGATACTGTTATCAAATATTTTAATCTTTCAATTTCATCAAAATCTTTCAATCCAATTTTATCTTGAGTAGAATTAAATGGAATATTTGAAAGCAACTTATCAAGTAAACGTATTTGACTTTCTCAAAAATAAACTATAAGCTGCTCATAAATATTGTTATATAAATGACTATTTTTTATGTTTTCATAAAATTCAAGAAAAACAAACAAACTATAAGCAAAATTCTTTTTTCTTTCTTCTATTGAGCTTAATGTTGAATTCAATTGATCATTAAGTTTGTCACTTATAAATCAAATATTATTATTTTTAGGACATTTTTCAGATTGCATTTGTATTATTTTATCCATTTTCTATTTATAGATTAAAGCATTATATAATATATAATTATTATAAAAGGAAAATCAATTCATATAAAAAGATTTAAGATATAATATTTTGAAACATTAATTTTAGTTGATTTTAGATAAATTAAGTTTATAATGTAATTGTTTATTAATAATAAATAAGATATATGCTTGACTTTGGAATATTGTGAATTAATTCAAGAAATTTAAATTATATAAAAAGATTCAACAAAAGAAAAGCTATTAAATTAGCTGACAACAAGTTAAAAACTAAAATATTTTTATCTGAAAGATGAATACCTGTACCAGAAACCTACTGAGTAATTAGCAGTCGCAAACAATTACAAGAGTACAATTTTTCTAACTTTCCCAAAGAAGAATATGTAATCAAACCTAACAAATGAAGCAAATGAAATTGAATATTTATTGTAAAGAATCTTTGAGAAGTTGAATTTGATGAAAAACCATTAGAAAAAAATTTTTTTAATAAAATTAAAAACAAAATCAATTCATATTTAGAATATAAAATTCCACTATTTACCAAAGACCAAGATGAAGAAAACAAGAATCATTATAAATTATCGGAAAAAATCATAAATCATAATACTTTAACAAGGTATTTATTAGATATACTATGATGAAAACACTCACTTACAATTTGAAGTGACACGATTCTAATTGAAGAAAAACTCATACCTGGTGAATGATTCAAACAATTTTGTGAATTTTGATTAGCAGATATTAGGGTAATAGTATTCAATCTAGTACCTATTGCTGCTATGGTAAGAATTCCTACTGAAGAATCAAAAGGTAAAGCAAATTTAGCACAATGATGAGCCGCAGCAGGGATTGAAGTGTGAAGTTGAAAAATATATTCATATTACAAAAAAAGAAAATTGTATATGAATCAATTCCCAAAAAATCTTGAAAATCTAAAATGATATCAAATGCCTTATTGGGATGAAATTCTTTCATATTCATCACAAATTCAATTTTATGCAAATTTATGATATTTAGCACTTGATTGGGTAATCACTAACGAGTGACCTAAAATTCTTGAAATCAATGCTAGGGCATGACTTGAAGTGCAAAATGTTTGCTGATTAAATATGAAAAACAGACTAGATAAAATAAACTGACTTAAGATTATTGAACCTGAAAAATGAGTAGAAATAGCCAAATCCTTATTTAGTGACAAAAAACTATTAATAGGTCTTGATAAAGTTTTATATCTTTCTCAAATGTGAAAACTAAAGCTGTGAAAAGACAAAGGAACTAATGATATTGAAATGATTGTGGAAGTAGACTTAAATAAAGAAAAGAGCTATATTCATGCAAATCATTTTGAAAAATATGAAAAAGCAAGACAAGAATGAGTTGCAAGCATTACACCAAAATGATCTAGTATTATTCTCAAAAACTTGAAATTATATTGAAGCGAAAAAATACCATTTAATAAAATTATTCTATGAAAAAATATAGCTAGTGAATACTACATAAAACCTATAAACATAATTACCATATGAAATTCTATAATAAAAGATGAAGAAATTGATATTAGTGAATTTGATAAATTAAACAAAATAGACTATGAAATCAACTCCCTTTGATACAAAGTAAACATCTCTAAAATACTTAAACCAATTAATTATTTTGAAGAATTTGACAATTTTATTACTTGGAAATGAAAATATAATCCACATTTTATATACCAATTTCCAAGTGAAACTAATATTCAAAAAACAAAAAATAAAATAGATTCACTAATATCAGAAATCAATATTTTGAAAAGTAATGTAAGTAAATTATTTCTAGAAAAAGTAATAGAAATTGATCATAAAATCAATCTTATAAAGGCATACAAAGATCAAGATTTTGCTAATATTTATAAATATAACTTATTGATATATTGAGATTTTGACAAAGAACTATCTTCTATTTCCAAAAAAATTATATTTGACAACTTCTCAAAACAAGATCTTTGAAAAAAAGTTACACCTCAGTATGTGAAATTTCTTTTTGAAAAACATCTGGAAAAAATAGGAATATTTTGAATAAATATTATTGTTTGAAATAGTTGATTATCTAGAATAACAGTAAAATTAGAAAACAATCCAATTATTTTAATTTCTAATAATGCAACATTCTTTAGCAAAGAAGTACCTTGAATTATAGCTCATGAAATAGACACACATTTGATTAGACATTTAAATGGCAAAAAAAGTTGATGGAACATCTTCCAAAAATGAACAGGGTTTTATCTCAAAGATGAAGAATGATTAGCAATTTATAAATCAAGAGAAATCACTGAAAACCATTATGAATCTTTGGGAATTTACAAAAAATATCATTTAGCAAATGTTTGAGCGAATTTTACATTTTCAAAAATCGTTGATTTTATAGTGTTCCTGGATCAAGATAAAAGTATAGAATCCAGCTTTAAATGAGCTTTGAGAATCAAGAAATGAATCCAAGATACCAATCAAATATGAGAATGAACAGTTTATATGAAAGATAAACTATACTTAGACTGATATCACAAAATCAAATCATGGGTAGAAAGTTGATGAAACACAGATAAATTAATATTATGAAAATATAAAATTGAAGATTTAGATTATTTAAATTTAAAATAATGGAAAAAAAAATCATTATTATTACAAATACGCCAAAAAAAGAATCACTTCTTCAAAAATACTATATTGACGCATGCGAAGAAATGTTTGAAATAAAATGAATTAGTAGTTACTTTTATTTTTTGTGAAAATGTGATTTCAATCTATGAATATATAACAAAAAATGAATATTCATTAGGTGATTTGAAAATATTGATGAAATGTTAATCCAAACTAAGAAATTAAACAATATAATATATTTAGGAACTTTTGATGAAGGATTGATTCCTATAACATTTTTCCTTAGAAATGAATTGTGAATAAAATGAACTGAAATATTCGAAATATTTAACAATAAAGAACTACAAAGAAAATTACTATTAGATTATGACTGAGAAATAACAGTAAAGTATATTGAATACAATGATATTGATGAATTAAATATTAAACAAATTGAAGAGAAAGTATGATATCCTTTCATCATAAAACCATCTATATGAATTCGTAGTATGCTAGTTACAAAAGTAGAGAATAGAGACGATTTTGACAAGTGAATAATTGAATATACAAATCACTTCAAGAAATATCACCAAACATACCTAAAAACTAAAATACTTGTTGAAGAATTTGTAAATTGATCAATGTATTCTGTAGATTATTATGTAGATGAAAATCAAAAAATATACAACACTGCACCAGTAAAAGTAGTATTATTAAGTGACCTTTGATACAATGATTTTTTGAATTTAAATCGCATTATTTGAGAAATCCCTGAAAAAGAACTATTAGAAGTAGAATTGGATAATTTTATTGAAAAAAATATTATAGCATGTTGAATTAAAAACAACTATATTCATCACGAATTCAAATTAAACAGTAAATGAAAAATAAAAACAATTGAATTAAATTGAAGAATATGATGATTTAGACTTGAAATGTACAAAGAAGCGTACGGGTTCAATCTTTTAAATCTTGTATTGAAAAAAAAGTTTAAACAATCAATAAAATTTAATACTAGTACGATTGGAATATACTCTTTAAAAAAATGAATATTAAAATCATTTAATACAGGCTTATTTGAATCGATTAGAAAACTATCATCATTTAATAAATTAACTTTGCTTAATAGTCGTATTTGAAAAGAATGTTGACTTTCTAGCCAATGATTTTGATCTGTATGAAACATAAAACTCAAAAATGAATCAAGTGAAAAATTACAAAAAGATATAGATTATATATATAAAATTTATAAAGATTTAACAATAATACAATAATATGGAATTTTATTCAAAAATATATCGAAGGTTACTTAAAAAAAATAATTCAATTGAAGATGTACTTTGAGAAAAAAAACTAAATAGAATATGAAAAGATCTTAAATATTTAGACAATAACTGATACAATTATTGAATAAAAAAGCTTAACATAGATGATTTGAAATGTTTTTACGAACATATATACAAACCAGAAATTGAGAAAAAAGCAAATAGTAAAACTACTGACTTAGTAAGTAAGTACTCTCCAAGGTTAGACTCTGAACAAATATTTTTTGCACATATTTCTCAATGAGAAAAAATTATTTGATGAGAAATTATAATTTTAAAAGACAATAAACTAATGCTATCTTTCAAATCAAATATAGATCATTTCAAAAATGAACTTAAAAGTGGAATTGGATTACTTTTAGATTATTTATTCTTATACTATTGATTTAATAATCTTGAATTTGATTTTTTTTCTTATGGTAAAGATAGAAATTGCTATTGAGAATTATGAGCATGAATTGGGCTTGCCTTATACAAACTAAGGCTTAATTTCACTCCTTTTATAAGTGAGACAGACTGAAAAACCAATATAGACAATAATTCGCTATCCAATCCAACTCTTGTATTTTTTCCTACTTGAGATAACTGAGAATGTAAAAAAATATGAATAAAAAACATTGAAAAGCAAACTGACCTTGAATTCCTAAAAGAAAAATGATTTGAACTATTAAATTTATAATCTAAACCCAAAAATATGTTATCAATTTCAACTAAATATTTAATAAATAAAGCCATAAAAAGAAACTATGAAGTAAATATTATAGATAAAACAGCAAATATTTTCCAAATTTCTCATGATTGAAGGAAGTATCTTTTCAAAAATATTGACTGATGAATAAACTCATCTTTGTGACAAAAAATATCTAGAAACAAAGATCTGACTTACAAACTACTTGAATTCTACTGAATAAATTATCCAAAAACTATTATATTATCTAAAAACCAAGAAATCGATTACAACAAGATAATCGAAACTCTTTGATTTCCTATAGTAATAAAACCGTCAAACACAAATCATTGAATTGGAATTAGTATGAAAATAAAATCTGTTGAAATGTTGGAAGAATGAATAAAAGAATGATTCAAATATTCATCTAAAATAATTATACAAAGACAAATCAAATGAAAAGACCATAGGATTCTCGTAGTAGGAAATAAAGTTGTAGCATGAATCAAAAAAACTCCTTGCAAAATAATATGAAATTGAATAAATACAATCAAAGAATTAATTGAAGATGAAAATAAAAATCCATTGAGATGAGAAGTAATAAATTTATGAAATACAGCAATTTACACAAAACCCTTAGTAAGCATAAAAATTAATGAAAGAGTAAAAAAATTTATAAATAATAAATATAATTATGATTTTGATTCAATACCACAAAAGAATGAAAAAATATATTTAAAATGAAATTCAAATATTTCTACTTGATGAACATATATTGACATTACAGACAATATAAACGAAATCACAAAAAAGCAATGCATTGAGTTCTCCAAGGCTATTGGATTAAAGGTCTGTTGAGTAGACATAATGAGTAGCGATATTTCAAAACCAATGAATGAGAATTGATGATGAATTATTGAAGTGAACTCTACTCCTTGAATTGATATGCATGATAATGAAATATCATGAATAAATAGAAATGTTTGCTGAAAAATTTTAGACCTATATTTTCATTAATTATTATTTATTGATAAACGATTGAAAATATATATTATAACAATTATTTTAAAAAATATATATATCCAAATGAAAAGATTTTTGTATTTGATTTTATTAGCTAGTATAAGTTTTGGATACTCTCAAAATATTGAACTTGATGAGTTATACAAAAGTGAAAATATATGTAAAAACACTCCAAATGATTATTATATTGAATGAAAAACTAATATAAAAAGCAACGAAACTACAGTTCACAACATAAATACTTTATCTTGAAGCAAAGAATTGAAGATAAAGAATGTTGTATACGAACTTTATAAAGACGATGTTTTAGCAGAAACCTTAACATGAGGGAAATACCTTCATAATTTTGTAAACCCTTGAAAATTTTACCTAAAAGTAAATTTTGAAGATGAAAATGATTGTAATTTCGAACTAGAAAAAGACATTCACGTTTACAAATGATTTGTATATTATCTTTGAGATGCAGTAAATGAACTTGATCTTTGATTAGAAAACAACTTTGAAAAATCAGGACTATTATTCAATAAATTGATACTTTCAAACAATAGTATATTTATAGAAAATGAATTTGCATGAAAAATGCAACAAGATACTGAAACTTTAAAATCATCTAATATAATCATCATCAACAACAAAAACTTTTCTTCAATATTTCAGGCTTTATGATCGCTTGCAAAAAATGAAGAATATAATTTTAGTGACAAAAAGATCTTTGTAATAAGTGAACTAAATGAAAATTTTATGAAAAGACTTTTAGCAAGGAATTATAAAAATCTTTGAAACTCAAAAATATATATTGTAAACAACACTTTTTTACTAAATTTTCTTACTTCTATTTCCTTATGAAAAGAGGCTGATGAACTTAGTTACTTACAAAAATTTTCCATCTCATATCACGAATCACCTAAATATCTTCCACTTTCATACCTTATTGACCTACTTATATACAATTGATTCCCTTCAGTACTAATATCATTTATTCTTACTTTATGTATATGAGCACTAGTTATAAGCATATTTAGACAAATTATTTGATTTTCAATTTTTGGAATTTATAGTCCATTATTATTTGCAGTATCTATATCAGTAATTTGAATTAAGTTTAGTTTCTTATTATTATTTGTTGCTTTTCTATCAACAATAATTACTAGAATATTTACATCAAAAGTATATTTATTGTCTAGTGCAAAAATTAGTCTTAATATTATTTTATATTTTATTATTTCGATTGTTGTTCTTTCTATAAATAGTATTTTCAATCTAAACATTATCGACTTATCAATATTCAATGATGCTTATATTATTTTTCCAATTATTTTCCTTATAATTACAGCAGAAAAAGTCTTTCATGAATGATTCAACATATTTAGCAAATGATGGTGGTTTTCATTTATTGAATTCTTATTTGTATCATGAGTAGTTTATTATATTATATCTCGAGTAAGTCTAAAATATGTTCTAATATCATACCCAGAAATTATCTTTCTTATTATTATAATAAATATTTATGTTTGAAGATTTACTTGACTGCAACTACTAGAATACTTCCGTTTTATGCCACTTATCAAAAGACATTTTGATGAAGAATAATTAATTTAAATAATATATATAATTATGAAAAGAAATCTGTTTATCTGAACTGCTTATGTATTAGCATTAATAGTTGTAATTTTTAATATACAAATTTTATTTTGAAATATTTTTATTTCACTGATTTTAATAATTCTTTGATTGCTCACCTTGATTATTTGATGAGATATGTTAGTTAACTGATCAAGTAGCTTAGCAATAAAATACGACATCCCACCAATAGTAGTTTGATTGACAATAGTCTCTTTTGGTACTTCTGCGCCAGAATTAGTAGTAAGCCTACTCTCCGCTATAAAATGAAATGCAGACCTAAGCATCTCCAATGTTATATGATCTAATATGATAAATTTGTTGTTGATATTATGAATATCTGCATATATTTATAGAATCAAAGTTAATAAGTCTACCTTACACTATGAAATACCTTTTAGTCTAATTAGTTCAGTTATATTATTCATCATTGTAAATGATCGTATGATTTCTTGAGCTAGTGAAGATATACTCTCAAGATGAGATTGACTTGTACTATTATCATTTTTTGGAGTCTTTATGTACTATATATACAGATTACTTAGAGTCTGAAATATAGAAAGTGAAGTTGAAGAAATAAGTGAAAATTCTACTCCAAGATCTTTAATATTCATAATTTTATGAATGATTGGGCTATACATATGATGAAAGCTTACAGTTGAATGAAGTGTGTTTATAGCAGAAAGTTATTGAGTTTCACAAATGTTGATTTGAGCAACAATTATATGAATCTGAACTTCTTTACCTGAATTAGTTGCCTCTGTAATAGCTGCCTTGAAAAAAAAGTCAGATATAGCTATTGGTAATGTAATATGATCTAATATTTTTAACTTACTATGGATTCTATGATTAAGTTGATCTATTATCAATATTAATTACAATAATCAAATGAATTTTGATTTGATTTTGTTAACTCTAGCAACTTGTGTATTACTTTTGATAATAAAATTCACCAAATGACATTATATAAGCAAAAAAATCTGAATTGGACTAATATTACTATATATTTTTTACTTAGCAGTAATTATAATTAGAGGTTAATTATTGTTTAAAATTTAAATAATGAAAATCAAAATCATATCAATTTCCGACTCTGAAAAGCATTTTTTACAAGCAATCAAAGAATATGAAAAAAGACTTTGAAGCAGTTTAGAAATAATAAATATAAAACCAGAAAAGAATTGAACTAAACCATCTATTATATGAAGCGAAACTGACAAAATTATAAAAGCTCTTTGAAAAGATACAAACTATAAATTATTATTAAGCATAAATTGAAATAATATTGATACGATAAATTTATCTAAAGTTATTAACAAAGAAATTCAAATTACCTTCATAATTGGTTGACCATATTGATTAGATGAAGACAAACTGGACAAATATATAGACAAAAAAATATCATTTGGTAATATTACACTACCTCACCCTCTTGCAAAATTAGTCCTAATTGAACAGATTTATAGGTGTAAAACGATTATAGACAATAAAACTTACCATTACTAAAATTGTAATTTTTGTGAATCTTGTCTAATTTTATCTAGTTTATTTTCTATGTCTATAAAACATCAATATTGTAAATTATTAATTTTTGAAAAATGTGCAAAATTAAATCTTTTATTTGTATCTATCAATCATAAATTACTCATAAATTTTCATGATTTGTAGTTCAAGAATTTTAGTACTGAAAAATTCATATCTCAAAAAAGTAATTCCACTTTTAATTGTCTAAAATAGGATATTTCTTCAGCGGAAAAAGTTCCATTAGATAGATTGTTTTCAATATATTCCAAAATAACTAATCACATTTGTTGTACAAAGCTATTGAAAAAATCCTTGTCTAATTCTTTGTCCATACTCAAACCAAATACTTTTTGAAATTCATCATGATTCATTCATAATGTTACATTGTTTATTTTATTGTCAAATCCATTTTTTTTCAAAAAACTTTCAAGCAATTTATTATTAATATCAAAATAAGAAACTCACTCAATACTTTTTGTCTTGTCAAAAGGGTCTACCAACTTAGTACTGGAAATATATTCAATTTTTTCTGGAACTATAATTGACTCTGATTTTTCAATATTAATATTTTGGGACACAATTTCATTTGACTGCACTGGAGAAATTACTGCACTTTCTGAGGTCATTTCCACGTGTTCCTTTTTCCATTTCAAATAATCATCTCTAAAATACTCTTTAGAAATATTTTCATGATACGCTCCAACCGCTGCCTTTTGTAAATTTCAGTTGGTGTAAGAATCATCTAATTTGGCTCTTTCTTGTTTATATTCTTCCAAATCAGGTGCATTTTGTTTTATTGCTAAATTAAATTTATTGTTGGAAGTAATACTTTGTATTATATTAATCTCTTGTGATATTAAAGATGATTTTCCACGTTCACTTATCTGAACTTCCATATAACTTAATGGAGTAAAAATTGCCAATATCTCATAAATTCATTTATAATCTAATGATTCGATGTCATTCATTGCTTTAATTAATTTGTTTTTCTCTAGTTCTGTTGAACAATCAATAGTAGACAGCTTTACTAATGAATCTATCCTAAATTTTTCTAACTGTATGTTTTCAACATTAATGCTAGAATAATCATTTCAACTAACTTGTTCTATTAGACTGAAATACTTATCTTTGAATTTTACATCTATATTTGGATCAGTTAATCTCCATCAAATATCATTCTTAACTTTTTCTTCAATAATATATTTCTTATTCAAATCTTCATCAGCAATATCTGGATTTGATAATTTTTCGTTGATAATAAATGCCACTAATTTAGAATTTTTTTTGTTTCAATCAAAATATTCAGGAAAGGACTCAGCAAGCAAAGGAATCAACTCTCAAGCTTTTGCAGAAACCTTTGCTTGTTTATCCTCATCAATTTTTATTCATAATAATGTATAAATAAAATCCAATCATTCTTTTGTTGTTGGATTCAATTTTTTTATATGATCAGTAATATTATACTTATTTGCTATTGAAATTAATCATCTGTAAAAATTATCACAAACTTCATTCAACCCAGTATTATAAGATGTCGTTATCTCATTATTGTCTACATTATTTCTATAGTCATTATGGCTTTTTATAATCAAAACCTTCAATTCTTTTGCTAAGTCAGATTCTTCATTTTCTTTTATTAAATCTCAAAATATAATGTTTAAATTATTTCTAATTACTTGGTCATTCATTATTCAAACACTTTCATTTATTTGTTTAAATTCCAATGCTAGTATATTCTTATTTTGACAATCATTTAGTTCTGCTTCCATTTTATGATGTTTCATTAACAAAGGAAATCATTTTTCTATAAAAAGATTGGAAAAATTGAAATTACTATACATTTCATTCATGTAAACTTTTACTTTATCAACTTTTTCTTCTTTGCTAGTATTTGTATTTGACAAAATATAATCTAAAGCTAAAAAAGCCTCTTTTGATTCTCATTCAAGCAATATTCATAGCCATGCATCTCCATTGTCATTATTTGAATTAATGTACTTATCAAGTATCCTATCTGGAAATTCATTTGTTTTTTTCAATAAATATTTGAATATTTCTCACATTTTTCAAGCATCTCCATTGAAGTAAACTTTCAACATATTCAAGTCATGAATATTGGATTTATTTTCTGTTATTGCATTTTTTATATTGTTAATCCGATTTATATCTCATAACATATTTGGAGTTAATTCATAGTTTTCTAATTGCTTTATAATTGGATCATTTCTGTCAACTAAAAACTTTTTAGAAATCCAAGAATAAATATTATGCATTATCAATCCCTTACTTATAGTTTCTTTTTCTCAGATTTTTGTTTCTTGTATGGATTGTAATAATGAATATTGAATATCTTGCTCATAAATATCTACAAAATCTAATCAATCATTTCAGTCTTTACTTCTACTTCATATTTTAAAAGACAAATATTCTTTATAAAATGTTGGACGTAAAAGCATATCTTTTATTAGCTCTTTATCTTTAATTATCATTGATTTTTGTGTTTCAGAACAATTTGTAATAATATCATACCATATTTGTTTAGCTAATTTCGATTTATCGTCATTAACTCAATCCAAATAAGGGTCTAAATTAATTTCTAAATCAAGCTTTTCTACATCTTCATTTTGGGATCTTATAATAGTTTCTATATGTTTTGCATGTGTTGATAAAACACCATCAATTTCTAAGTCCACATCAAATTTCAATTTCAAATATAATTGTACCAATCAAGCTTCATCAGTTTTATCATCAATTGTTTTATAATCTAATAATAATTCTGGTAAGGAAAATTTAGTATCTAAATCATCAATAATACTATCCTTAATTTCAGGATTATCTTGTGCATCTTTTTCAACTTTTTTTAAACATGACTTATCACTATCAGATATAATTGAATTTCTCTTTCACTCTAAGCTAATATCTTCTACTCCCATTATTATAGTATTATTTAAATATATTAAACTATTATAATTTAATATAGCAATCTTGTCAAATTATTGAAGATTATTTATTGAAATTATGAAAAAAATTGATAAAATGGTATTTTTATAAATGAAATTAAAATGTATTCTAATACAAGAGCAACACAATTATTAATAAACCACTACAATAAATGAACTAATATGGTTAGCAATGAAGTATTAAAGTATAATTCCCACAAAGTCAGACATAGTATTTGAGTATTGGAGTTATGAAGAAATCTGCTTGCTAAAATTGAAGAAAACTCAAATATAAACAATGAAACTATTTCTAGAGCTGAAATAATTTTTATATTGCACGATATAGGTAGGTTTTATCAAAACAATATTGATGCAATTTTATCTGAAGACCATTTTGATCATTGAGATTACTGATTTGAACTTTTGAAAAATGAAAACTATGACAACCAAATATTACTTTGAATTAAGTATCACAATAAAATAAATATTAATTGACTATTGGAAGATGAATTGTTTAATCAAATGAATGATCATGAAAAACAAGAAACTCTTTTCCTAACAAAACTAATTAGAGATGCTGATAAATTACAAAACATGATATATTCTATTTTTAATTTCAATGAATATTTCAATTTATGAGATAAGAAATTCCCCTATTGAGATATTTGAGAAAAAATAATTGAAAAAATAAAAATATGAGAAATAATTCTATATTCTGATACAAATACCTTTTGAGAGAGACTTATATTATATTATTGCCGAAAATTTAATTTAAACTTTCAAGAATCAATGAATATGTTAGATTATTACAATTTTGATGAAAAATATTATAATTTTATCAAAAATACTAATTGAATTAGTGATAAATCATTGAAAGAAATAAAAAAATATGTTTACAATTACAAAAATATAAAAAATTAGTAATCTATGAATTGAATTTGTAAATATACTTTTATAGTTTCTAAATTTTTTAAAAGAAAAAAGAGGAGAAAAACTCCTCTTAAGTTAAATGTTATATTAATTCATTGACTATGACCTCTTCAATGTTTCTACAAGCTCTCTAAGTTCACTGGATTGCTTGTTAAGCTCTTCAACAGCTCGCTCAGACTGACTCATAATCTTGCTTGTATCCATTGCAATATTGTTAACATCATCTACATTTCTGTTGATTTCGTTGGTAGTGGCAGTTTGCTCCACTATAGCAGCTGCTATAGAAGAAATCTGATGTGACACATCCTGGGAAAGCTCAAGAATTTGCTTCAATATACTACCAGAATCATTTACCAAAACTGTTGTACTATCTACCAAGTTGCTCGTCTTTTCCATTGAAGAGATACTCTCTTTGATGGAAGATTGCACCATTGAAACAGATTCACTAACTTGATTTGTGGCCTTTGTAGTTTGACTTGCCAAATCACCAATTTCTTTGGCGACTACTGCAAATCCATGACCAGCAGAACCAGCTCTTGCTGCTTCAATTGTAGCATTAAGAGATAGTATCTTCGTTTGGTTAGCAATATCGGATATAATGCCAACCACCTTTCCAATATTGTTTGAGTAATCTCCCAATTGAGTAAGTTGTTTTTTCAAAGAATCTGACATATTCAAGACATCTTGCATTGCATTGACCGACTTCATTACTGTATCAGAACCATGAACGGCTTGTTGTCTTGCACTTTCTGACAAATCAGAGGTTTTAGCTGTGTTTTGTGAAATCTCTAAAACCGTAGCCGTCATTTCTTCCATTGCAGATGCAACTCCGTTTAACTTGTGCTTTTGATCATCAGCACCCTTGGAAGATTTTTGAATCTGACTTAGCAACACCTCAGATGCTGTTGTTAACCTTTCTACAATACCATCAATACTACTTGCAGCCTGTAAAAGACCTTCCTTCTTCATCGCTACTAGATTTACCACCATCGTATTCAAGCTATTAGCAAGATCACCAATTTCATCTCTATTTTTTATTACAAGAGGTGACACTTGCTTTCCATTTGCAATATCGCTTGCATAACTTGTAGCTTTTATAATAGGTTTCACAAATGCTCTTCCAAACAAAAAGTTCAGTATTGCTGCTACAAATGCTATCAGTATGATGAATACTACTATAGTTTTCAAAATATTCATCTGAGAGTGAACAATCTCTTCCATAGATCTACCAATGAAAAACATACCAATTGTCTTGTTTTGGATATCTTTCAAAGGCCAATAATATGTTGCATAATCCACTCCAAGAATTACATTCTTAGAATTAAAATCCTTACCATTTTGCAAAACAGTTTGGATAACGTTAGGATTGTCCATCTTTGTCCCAATAGCACGTTTTCCTTCTCTCATAATTGTAGTAGAGATTCTCATATCATTTTCAAAGATTGTGCATTCAACACTTGCAATATCTTTTATGATATCCACAAATGTATCTCCTTGAAAAATATTGGAACCAACTACTACAACACCAACAATTTGTCCATTTTGCCTAACAGGAGCAGAAGCTCTCAAAACAATTCCTGAAGAACCATTCAAACTAATTCCTGCTACTGGTTGGTTTGCAAGTGCTTGTTTGAATACGAAACTACTGGAAATATTCTCCTCAATTTTGGTTTCAGTTCCAGATGCTATCACGTTTCCTTTTTTATCTACGAAAAGGATAAACTCTGTACTCTTAGATTCAATCAAAGACTTACCAAGGCCTGATAGTAAATAATTATCATTATTACTTATGCCATTTATAACATTGGGACGAATAGCCTGAGAAACAGCCAAAGACAATGCATTTTGTTGAATATCATGGAAACGATACTCGACTACTTTAGCTTGTTCTTTTAGCTGTCCTTGTGCAATTTTGTCAAGTTCTACTGTTACAATGTAATAAGTTGTGAAAATTACTCCTGCCATCATCATGGTAATCAAAAGAACAGAAAACCCAACAAACTTTGAAGTGATGTTGATGCGCATAAAACTTCTCCTCTGACCAAAAGTGGTTTAAATGAGTTTTATTAATAGTCAATATTAATGAACATATATCAATAAAATATTACAAGTAATTATACTTATAATATTACAAAAACAATATACTATAAATCAAATTAAAATCAAGTAAATATTATTTTACTATTATTGACAATAATGTTAATTTATAGACATTAAAATCTCTTGTGAAATATATTTATAAACTATTAATATTAGAAAT
>JAZHDC010000036.1:0-28463 GCA_036541305.1 Candidatus Absconditabacteria bacterium | reverse complement strand
CATCTCTTCATTTACTCATCCATTGTGTTAGCACTAGAAATGCAGCCACTCATAGAACTGCAATTATTGCTATTACGATAATAAGTTCGATAAGAGTAAAACTCTTTATTATTTTTCTTATAGATTTTGCCATAGTATATTTATAAAGTAATAAATTTATAAAAATAATATTAATGTAAGTTGTCAATTCAAGTAAAACTACAATAATTGTCAATATTACTAATTATACTCTATATAATCTGCACAAGAAAGAGTTGTCAAAGTCCGTCAATCACTACTTCAACAAGCATAATAAGTATAAGTATCATTATCAGCAGTATTTGAAAAACAATGTCTATTAGCTCAAGCATATTCATGTTTTTGAGTCTGAACTGGCAATGCTAAATTGTAATTTTTTCATATAAATCTACAATATTTCCCACCTTGATTACCTGTTGATCAGTAGCTCCATGTAGCGATGTCTTTTCATCCAATTTGTGGATCTGTATAAATAACTTCTCAAACTCTAGTCTGATCATCCCATTTTCAGTTACAGTTTTCATCAATGTTTGGAGTAACAGTAGTTGATCAAGACATAACTAAACATTGTAATTTATTTTCAAACTCAATAATCTTACTATTGGAAATAGAAAACACTCTTATTTTAGTATTATGAAAACTATTTGTCCATAAATCAGTAGAAGGTAAATTTACTGCTCTATCTACCAAATCATTATCGCAATTTAATCCAGTAATAAGATCAGTCCATACTGAATTATCTTTTAAATATTGTAATTTACAATTATTTGTAGTAGCTCAATTCACTAGTCATTTCCAACTTACTTTAAAAGTTTTGCTGTTACTAAGATGATCCATAGTAAGATCATAAGGCATTCAACATTGCATAATATTACAGGCTCTACTAGTAGCTGGCTTTTCACCAAAACACTTTAAATCTTCCAACTCATTTCATTGAGAATCTTGGCATGTTACTGTTGTATTTTGAGTTCATCATCCACAGGTTGCACTACATGTTGACCATGTTCAAAAAACCCATGCATAACTTGTATATAATTTAACCTTGTCTTGAGGGATTCATGTTCACTGAGAAATAATTGTATAAACTTGATTCTCTTCAATTCAAAGTCATACTAACATAGATTTTATCTGCATATAATTGTCAAATTGAGCTATTCATCAAGTTTTTACAAATCACACCTTATCACCAAGAAAAACATTTGTTCAATTTAATAAGTCATACTCTTTGTTAACATATCCAGTGATAAACATATTTGGTAAATATAAAAACTTAACTTGGACTATAATTCATTTCAAATCTTTTCCAATATATCTATAGTAATCATCACCTGCAAATACTCATTGTACAAATGCAGATTTGTATTGCTCATTTTCCATAACTGCTTTGATTTTGTATGTTTTCATATCTTCCAAAAGAGAATATTCATATAAACCATTTACTCTATCTCTAGGGACTTTATTTAAAGTTCATATTGATTTTACTACTTGGTCACCAAACAAACCTTGATAAAGTATCTCCGTTCACGAATATAGCAAAACATTAGCTTCATCTGGTGCAGGAAGTTTATCATTTTTACTCAATGCTATATCCAAAGCAGTCTTTATAGTAGATAAATCTGAGATTCTTTGTGCATCTCTTCATTTGCTCATCCATTGTGTTAGCACTAGAAATGCAGCCACTCATAGCACTACAATTATTGCAATTACAATTATCAACTCAATCAAAGTAAAACTCTTCAAAAATTTTCTTATAGATTTTGCCATGATGTTAAATTTATATTAATAAATAGATTCATTTGTATTCAATAAATAAGAATAATTAATATTTTGATAATGTTTGTACCAATAAAAATCTTTGATAAAGATAGCAAAATGCGACCCCCAATCACCACATTGATTATAAAAAGTTATTTTTTGTCAATCTAAAGTAGTAGTATTTGCTCAACTCAATAAAAGATTTATTCAACTATAATAATTTGAATTGGTATTATTTCATACTTTATCAATTATTAAATGTCATGAGTGTTGTCATGAAATAGATTGAGTTAATCATAATAATTTTACAGTCGTATTGGTCCATTGCAAATAATTAAATGCATTAGATCATCATCTATTGTAAGTAACGAAGAAGTGTCTTCAATTTCACCAGCTTGCTGTATAGGCAGTATCTCTTTCATAATCAAACTCAGCCACAAAATCTCAAGTCAATCAAATATTATACAATGCATAAGCAGCATCAGAGGATCAGTTAGTATCTCAATTACACCTAATTCTTACAGACTCATCGGTAATTTTAGTCTCTGCATTTTTATAAACTGAACCTACCCAGTCTCAAGTCATTATTGCAATGTCCTTTTTTGTACTTGAATCAAAAACATC
The DNA here is from genome assembly GCA_036541305.1 of Candidatus Absconditabacteria bacterium. Taxonomy (GTDB): domain Bacteria; phylum Patescibacteriota; class Gracilibacteria; order Absconditabacterales; family Absconditicoccaceae; genus JAZHDC01. The sequence continues at coordinate 26,066 of JAZHDC010000036.1, read as the reverse complement.
AAAACCATTTGCAGTTCAAGAAAATTCAGGCATTCAATAAAATAATTTATATGTTTTATCATTAGTAGAACTATTTAAATTGGTTTTGAAGTAAAGTGTTGTATCAGTACTATTGCAATTTTTTATATGTCTAGATAATATTTTATTAGTTATATTATCATAGACTTGAATATCAGAACAATTTGACTTCACTTTTCAATCAGCAATTAAACTTTGAGTATCAAGAATAACTTTGACAACATAATCATTAATATCTTCTATTGATGAAAAGTTCAAAACTAAATCTTTAGAATACTTCCATCAATTTAATGTACATGGATATCAATTACACGTTTTTCTTGCTGAACATTGTGCAAACTGATCAGTATCAATACCATTACATACTCGACTGTATTTATCATTATTCAAAACTAAACTTCAAGAAAGTCATTTACTGCACAAATTTGACAGTGGCAATTCTTCATAAAACAGTTCATTAGCCGCTCAACAAGCTCATTCTGTAGATATCAAAGTATTGTACGATAAATTTGAGTCAAATTCATACCGCCAACTATCTCAAAAGTATGATACAAATGTACCTCACCAATCTCAACATCATACTCATAGCTGAATTGGTTTATCATTAACTGTAGAACTATAAGAATCAATAGTTTCTACTCAATTTGAACTCAAATATTTTGTTTCCCAATTATTTCATGATCTTTTTACACTAACTAATCAATTATCCACTAAAGATAAACTAGGCGAAGAATGTCAATAAAAAGTAACATTTTTATTGGTCCAATTAAAAGGGTTTATTGATCAATAATTAATATAAATATGTCTTCAATTTCAAAATGAAGCATAATTTTCGTCTCGATCAAAGTATGTTTCAAATACGAAATCTCAAGTGAAAGAACTTTTTAATGTAGATAAAGCCCACTCTCAACCTCAATCAGTATTTCAATAACAGGTTAAATCAATCTTATCCGTTCAAGTATTATACAAAGATAATCAATCTCATCATAAAACACTAAAATCCCAATTATCAGGGTTTATTGATTTTTCTGGATTTCAAGAATAAGAAGGGAATGTATTATAATTATTCTTGCTAGTTAAATCATTTGGATTTCAATAATACATGTAAATTCTCTTGCTGTTATTTCAAGCAGAAATGTTCACCTTAGTATAAACTCTAGTTTTCACACTATTGCAATTTACTATATATCTAGGCAATGCAGTAGATTCGTCAAAATCAAACAATTTAATATCTTGACAATCTGATTTCATCATTCAGTTATCTATGAGTTCATTAGTATCAAATTCATAACTTAGGACATAATCTTTATAATTCTTAGTAACATTATTAAAGTTAAATGTAACCATTTTGTAGTAGTCCCGTTCATCAACATCACAAAATTTATTCTTACATTTTGTTGCTGAACATTGATCAGTCAATCATGAGTTCAATGAATTACAGCTCCATATAAAATTTTGTCAATCATCTGACACCTCTGTTGGCGTTCCTACAGAACACAATCACTCAATTGGTTTTAATCAAAAAGATTGTCAGTTACTATCTCAGCACAAAGGAATACTATCAGTCTCCTTAGGATCTACAAATAAAGTTAAACCTTTATCAAGCTCAAAAGTTTTTAATTCATCGCCACCACACATAGCTACAGATTTTTCAGGAGAATATAGATGATAAACAGCATCAGGACATTGTATTTCATTGGTAGATTTTATTGTGATTTTTCAGTCTGCATTTACATACAAATCCTTTATTATTGAGAGGTTAGATTTTGTATATTTAAGAGTAACATTTCATCATCACAAATTATAAACACCAAAATCACCTATACTATTTGAATCAATACTTACAGTATCTTTTAAGATCATTTGTGAATCAGAATTATCAAAACTGTAAGCAATCAAATTTCATTCAGAATCCTTTGCAACTAACAGAAAAACATTTTCCCACACTTGTAAATAATCGAAATCAGAAAAATCATAGTTTTCTCAAGCTTGTCAATCATCTTGTGAGTCAAATCTATTAGATTGTTTATTGTATATAATTTTCTTTAAAATAAGTTTTCAATCAGCTCATATATAGATAATTGAATATACATCTTTCTCCAAATAAATGATTTTTGGTAAATTACAAATAAAAGGCAATTCTTGAACAAAAACAGATCAAGTTAATTGAGGTTCTAAATTGGAACTGTTACTAAATGGAATAAAAAAAGCACTAGTTGATTTAATAGTCGATCATTGATAATTATTAAAAATTCAGACTACTCAAGACTCTCAATTTTCCATTAGGAAATTTCATCTATTATATCAATTTGTTCAAGTTTTTTCAATAATAATTCAACTATTATAATTTGAATTTGAAGATCAGATTTGCTTTCTATAATAATGAATATTACCATCTCATCAATGATAATATATTGTATAAGATTTATTAACTCATTGAGTAAATACAGTATAAACTCTTCACTTATTCACTTCTAATCAAGCTCAATTAAATACCTGAATCTTATTTCATTGTTTTTTATATTTTCAATCTTGTTCATCTAGATAAATTTCTACTACATAAATCTCTCAATTACTCAATCTATATACTAATAAAATATAATTATAAGAAATTTTGTAAATATCAGGTCAATTACACAACCCCTCATTGTCACAAATTTCTTTTAATAGACCATTTAAATCATCATCATTATTTATAACTTCTCATTTGTATGCTTGCTTTACTTGTATCTTATCATCATCAGATACTATATTCACAACTGTTGATTCAATGTTTCAATTACATCAATTCTCAGCCCTTAAATATTTCAAACTCAATCATACTTTTCAGTAATTTCACATATTTTTTTTACTTAGAAACTCATTATTAGTTTTATTATAAAGAGTTAATGGTTTAGGAAGTTTTAAATTATTGTTATCATCACAATATCATAAATTTCAATAAGTCATTACATAAGGAAATTCATTAACAGAAGAATATACTATGTTACTAATAGTCGAAATAAGTTTTTCATAATTGAAAAAAGTTGCTAATTCAAATCCTTTATTAGATAAATAAGTTGTATATGCATAATAATTTTTACTTGTTGGGTCTTTTATGATTTTATTTATTGAATTGATTTTTCCCAAAACTGATTCATCAAAATATCATTGAAGTCAAATTAATTTTCACTTTTCATCAGTTATTTGTATATAATCTCCAGGAACAGGATATGTTGAATTTTCAGAATAATAAATAGATAAGGAGGATTTTATTACGGATAAATCTTTTAACTTTCTGGCGTCTTGCCCTTTTAGTAACCAGTTATTTAAAGCCAAAAATGCAGTTGCTCAAAGCACTGCGATAATTGCAATTACAATAATCAACTCAATTAGAGTAAAAGATTTCAGAAATTTCCTTATAGATTTTGCCATTTTTTACTTAACATATAAATTATATTTGAATTTAATTATATTGAATTTATATTGATTATTCAAGTAAAAATTATAAAAATAACAAATACAAATAAAGATGTGAACATGAATAAACAAATTATAAATAATTTTGGCAAAATGCAAAGTAAACAAACAAATCTGTGCTTGACTTACCCAAAAAATTTTTTAAAATATAGAACATTTTAAAATTAATAAAATCAAATGAGTAGAGGGAAATTAATATTAACTGTTTTAGCGCTATGTTTGATAATCAACTTAGTATTAGTTACAAGTTACTTTTGGTTTTTGACGAATTATGGAATAATATGATTAACAGAAAAATTAAGTCCAGAAATTACAAGAGTAATAGATAGAAAAATAGTATCCAAAAGCATAGAAGAAAATATAGATATTACTGACTTACAAAATAGTGTAACAAAGGCAATAGAAAAAGCATCACCAGCAGTGGTAAGTATTATTATTACAAAAGAACTAAAAGTATACACTCAAGATCCATTTAATTTTTTTGGATGAACAATCACAGACAGAACAGAAAAGGTATGATGATGAAGCTGAATAATCGTAACTTCTGACGGATATATTGTAACCAACAAACACGTAGTGGAAGACACTAGAGCTGACTATTCTGTTGTAACTAATAATTGAGACAGTTACCAAGTAGATAAGATTCGATTAGACCCAGTATTGGATATAGCTGTGTTAAAAATATTAGACTCTGAATGAAAAACCCCAAACAATTTAGAAGTAGCACAACTAAACAATATTAATTCAAAAATTAGAATATGACAATTTACTATTGCAATAGGAAACGCACTTGCAGAATATAAAGATAGTGCAACATTTGGTATACTAAGTTGAAAATGAAGATCTCTAGATCAATGAAACTCATCAAGCAACTATATTTGACTTTATCAAACTGATGCACCTATAAACCCTGGAAATAGCTGATGACCATTGCTAGATGTTAATTGAAATGTAATATGAATAAATACTGCTATTACAAGCGTTTGACAATGAATTGGTTTTGCAATCCCAGTTAATAAAGAATTTATTCAAACTACTCTGTCAACTATTGAAGAAAAATGAATAATAGAAAGACCATTTATAGGTATCCAATACATGGATTTGAACAAATCAGTTGCCAAAAGCTTAAAGTTAGATAAATTTCAATGAGTTTATGTACAAGAAGTTATTGAAAATTCTCCTGCAAGTGCAGCATGAATAAAAAAATGAGATATTATTCGAAAAATACAATGAAAAGAAATTGATGATAATAATAGCTTTTTCTATGAACTTCTAACTCACAAAACCTGAGATAAAGTTCAGTTAACAATTTTTTCTAATTGAGAATACAAAAATATAGACATAATCTTAGCGGCTCGCTAATTATTTCAAACTTTTTTTAGCAGTCTGTTTAGATAAATATTTCATATAATTATACCTACAAATGCTATAATTAGATATTCAATAACACTACCTAAGAATATATTTCAAACTAAATTATTCAAAGAAACAAATACATCAAATCAATATAATTTAGCAGTATATTGATTTAAAACTGTAAGAAAAATATTTAAGTACAGTCACATCAATACAAAAGCCAAAAACAATACCACCACTACAAATAATAAAAATGGCATTTTGATTACCAACAGGTCTGCTCATAATAATTTTTCAATTTCAATTTGCTTTTGATAATTATTGAAAACAATATGCAGTATTAGTATTATAAATGACAAAATTATAATTAGCAATACTCAAATCAAAAAGTAAGAAAAAATAACTAAAAAGTTAGATAGATTGATAACATTTTGAATCCTATTTTCTTGATCTTTAAAAGTATATCATTTACTTGCCTCTTCCCAGTTCATAATAATATCTTTTGCTTCTATGACATAGTTTTGAATAATTCAATATTGTTTTTCATTATCAAACATTACATATAATGTTGGTGGTAATGGATTATCAATTTGATGCTTCAATAATGATTCTGAAATATCTGGAATTCTTTCTGATAATCTTTGCAATCATTCTTGCTTTCAATAATACCTAGTTCTTACTCACTGCTTTTCTAATTTTCATTTCAACTCAATTATTCTCGCATATATTTGTCAGTCAGTATCTGCTTCATCTGTGAAGTAAAAATACATTCATAGTTTATCTTTTACTTCTTGAGATCAACTTTGAGTATATACTGAAAGTCAAAATAAAATATTTAAGAAAAAAAGTAAAAAACTAATAAGTACACTCAGTCATGCAAACTGTACAAATGAAGCTCTAATGATTTTATAAAAATTCTTGATTAACATTATAATTGTTCTAAATAAAATTATTTAATTGTGTTCAAAAAATCTTGAAAAAGTTTTATCTTTTCATCATAAAATCAAATATCCTTTGAATAAGTATCAACTTGGTCACGGTGCTTATAATAATACTCCACATAATTTTTTGCTGCTTCATAATCATGTTCAAGTAAATGAAGCTCCACTAAATTATAAATTATTTCTGCATCTTTATTATTCAATTCAAATGCTTTGAGAATATATTCAATTCATCTTTCTCTATTTCCATGCCAATACTCTGACAATCAATAACATCTCCAAGTTTCTGGATTTGGTGAATCAAACATATCTATAGCCTTTCTAAACATTATCTTTGCTTGAACCCAATTAGTTTTTTCCATTTCCAATACTCACTTTACATAATATGTCATTGGATCATCAATTCATTTGAATCTCATAAGAAAGTCTACTGGCTTTTCTGCATTAGAAATATTTCATCTCAAATATTCAATGTCTACCACTTGAAACAATGCTTTTTCATTCAAAGGATCCTTTACTAAAATCGAGTTCACAATTTCTAATGCATCATTAAGATCTCCTTTCTTCTTAAGCTCTTCTATTCTATCGTAAATTTCATCAGGAATATAACTCATTTGTATTTTTTAAATAATATTTAATATCTATATATTAGGGAAATTTTTCAAATTTTCAATTATAATTATAAAACTAGTAAATAATAAGTTTACAGTTTGAGAAAAATAGTCTTAATAGACAATTAAATTTGAATATTATTCTTTTTATGATAATTAGCTAAAATATTAGGAATTTTAGAATTAATATAATATTGTAAATGATTTAATTCAAATTCAATTGGGTTCCAACTACCAAATAATTTATCTTTCAATAAATTGTTCCAAATATATACTAATACTGGGAAATCAGTTCAATTTGAATTTACTATTTCACTTTTAATTTAATACTCAGAATCTTCAAAAAAGTCCAAAATCTGCAAAGAGTATTCATCAACATCAAATAGTATGTTTCAATGAACCAAGGAATTGTTAAAAGGAATTATTCAAGGATAAGGACTAGTTATATTTCAGTATCTTATTGCATATCTTTTGTAATTACTCAAAATAGCTTCCTGAGATCTAAAATATTTTCAGGTTAGAGCAAATACTATTTCAGGATACATTAATGTTCAATAAACAAATAGATTAGTCATAGATAATGTAATCTATATTATAAAATATTCAATATCAATTTGTTTTTTAATTATACAAATATTAAGTTTATCTAAGATAGTTTATAACATTTAGAAATAGAATATAGGAAATTAATCTAAACTATTTACAATCAATATTGTTATTTAGTATTATTATCCTAGCAATAAAAATTAAAACATGAACTTCTTAAATAATTTTGCTGTTTTTATTATATTAAAAAAAGCAGTATAAACTGCCTTCTGTATTATTCTAAACTATTAACTTCATATTCTTGTTCATTCTTAGATGTGTTGAACGATTCCATTATTTCTCATAATTTTGATTTACCTTCTTCATTTTCAAACACTTTATTTACTTGATCCTTTCTTCATTCCAAGAATTTGATTTCAGAATCATTCTTCAAATCTAATTGTTCGTTAGACTCAATCTTATTCATTTTTTCTACCATTTTGTTTTTGTTATTTGTAAAATACAATGAAATAAGTATATTCAATTTTTCTAAAAAGTCAAAATAAAAAACCCTAAATAGGGTTTCTTATAATTATTGATAATGATTAGCTTTGTACAGGCACTCAAGGTCCCATTGTAGGTGCTAAAACTATTTTTCTTATTAATTTTCATTTTACTCAAGAAGGTCTATTTTCATCAAGTGTTTTTAGTAACACTTCAATGTTTTCTTGTAATTTTATAGAATCAAATTGAATCTTTCCAACTGGTATATGGAAGTTACCTGTTTTATCAAGTTTATATTCAATTCTTCATTTTTTCAACTCATCAATAGTTTGAGTAAGATTGTTAGTAACTGTTCAAGCTTTTGGTGAAGGCATCAAACCTTTTGGTCAAAGTATTTTAGCTGCTTTTGCTAAATCTCTCATCATATCAGGTGTTGTAATCAATACATCAAATTCTACTTTTCAAGCTTCCAAATCTTTCAATAATAATTCATTTCAAACAATATCTGCTCACAATTTCTTTGCTTCTTCTACTTTATCTTCCGAAACAAATGCTGCAATTTTTACTACTTTACCAATTCCATGAGGAAGAACAACAGTACCTCTCATCATTTGGTCGTTGTATCTTGGATCAGCTGCAGTGCTGATATGTATTTCTACAGTTCAGTTGAACTTTGTATAAGATACTTTTTTTACTAATTCAACAGCTTCTGCTAGTTCATATCTGTTTTCTCTGTTAACTAGCGATAATGCTGATTTGTATTTCTTTCATACTTTTCTAGCCATTTTTTAATAGTTTAATTCTATAAAAGCGGTAAATAACGGACTCCTATTTCCTCCCGCGAGTAATCTAATTCTTTATAATTATTTCACAACTTCAATTCAAAGACTCTTAGCTGTTCATTCTACTGATTTGATAATTGAATCAATATTCTTAGTATTTACTGTTCAAAGTTTCATTTCAGCTATTTCTTTAATATCATTGTAAGATATCTTTCATGCTTTTTTCTTGTTTGGTTCTCATGAACCCTTCTTCAATCAAGCTTTCCATAATATCAAATGTGATGTCAATGGAGTTCATATTGTCATTGAGTAAGTTCTGTCTGCATATACACTTATTAGTGCAGGTACTTTTACTGTAAATCATCAAAATGATTTCATCAAATCTGCAGTTTTATCATTAAACTCTTTAACTACTTGTCAAATGTTTAGTCAACTCTGTCAAAGAATTGGTCATACTGGAGGTGTAGGAGTCGCTTTTCAAGCTACCATGTGTAACTTAATAACTTTCTGTGGTTTTTTTCATCAAGCCATGTTTGTAAGCCTTAATAACTAAATATCTCTTGTAAGTATGACTTCAAGTTATAATACTTGTCATAATCAATTTGTATAAGCCAAATATCTCATATAAGTTCATACCTTACTATCATATTGACCTTTTTCTTATTGTAATCTGGAAGATTGATATATGTTACCGAATCTCCAAATAATAAGTTTTTAGTCAATATTTCTTTATCTAAAATGTGATTTAAATTTCATCCTAATGATTGAACTTTGTATTCAAGATCATTAATGTCAGGATTCAAATTTACATAATAGATTTGATTATTATCTGTTAATATGTAATTTACAGTTAATCACAATTCATTTACAATTTCTAAATTACCAGTATATATGATTGTTCAAGGTAATATATTAATTGTATTTTCTATATCAAATAGTTCATCATCAAGCAATATGTCTTCATCAACTTCAATTGAACTAATATCTTGTAATTGGTCATTATTAGTATTTAATGTATCAATAGGTTGTGTTTCTATTACTGGACATGGTGTTTGTTCACTTGCCATTTTTTCCATTTCTAATTGATATTCTTTTTTCACCACTTGTGCTATTTCATCTTTTAATTTTGGATATTTTACTTTGAAAAATAATACATACAAAACTATTAATGCACAAACTAATATCAATACAGACAATACAACAACTTTATTGGTTTTAAACATTTTTTTTCATAAATTGTTTAAATATTCTTAATCAATTCTTTCAACTTTTTCAAATGGAATCATCAATGATGTATTTCTTCAAAGGATTTCTACTGTAACGTATAAAAATCATTTACTAGCATCTATTTCATTTACTGATCATTTCATTCATTTGAACTCTCAATCTTTCAACAACACTACATCTCAATTCTTAAATGGCACTGAATACTCTGCTCTTTCTGTCTTTTCTTTGATTTGTCAAGCTATGTTTTCAAACTCTTTGTCAGTAAGTGGAATTGGATGAATTTCAGCTCATACTATCAACCTTACTCAAGGAGTATTTCTAATAACATACCAAATTTTTTCATTCATTTGTGATTTTACTAGAACATATCCTGGATACAACTTTCTTTCTTTTTGAATTTTCTTTCAGTTTCTATAATGTATCTCAGGAACAATAGGCACTAAATAATCAACTATTACATTATCTAATCATTGTTTGTTTACTCTTTCTTGTAGATTATCTACTACTAATTTTTCTTGTCCAGAAACCACACTTAACGCATACCATCTAAACTCGTTATCTTCAATTTGTTTTTTAATATCTTGAACAGTCATAACTATAGCATTTAATTAATAAAATCTACTTGATTAATTCATATATATAATTGTATAAATATCACAATACAGTATCTGTAACCAAGAAAAACACACTCATTATTGCTACTACAATAAATATTTGTATAGTTAATTTAGTAACTTCATTTCTGGTCGGTTTCTTAACTCATTTCAAAGTATCCAAACTATCATAGAAAAAATTCAACATATTATTTTTTCAACATATAAAAAAAATTGGTTCGTCTATCTAATATAATAATTTCATAATGAAATGCAACACATAATTAAAAAAAATGTATTATAATTTATATTTGTGACCATATATTATAATTAAATACAATATATTAATATTGTTACTTTAAAATGAGTTTATAAGACGCTCATTTTTTATAAAAACAGCATTTAAAGATGCTTTTAAACAAAACTGCACGGTTTATTTTATTATCTTTATTTGAATATTATTGTTTAATTTGAAATATTTTGTCAAATAAGTATTTTTCTAGATTTATTATGTGAACAAATACTTTTTTGGATAAAAAGCTATAAATTATATTATTAATAAATATAAAAGAAAATATAATTCAAACCAAACTTCAAGCTATTACATCAGTTAACCAATGAACTCATGTAGATACTCTAGATAATGACATAACGATACTAAATATCCAAAACACTATTGACAATCTTACTAAATTTTTATTTTTAGTCTTTATTCACCAAAGTAATGTAGACATAGCAACAGCTGCAGAAACTGCTGCATGATCAGAAGGGAAAGGCTTTGTAGGTAAATGTTCTAATATAAGATTATTTTTATTGGTAATAGCCAACTCTGGCCTAGACTTGTCTATAAAGTATTGCACAAATAGATTAAAAGCCGTAGAACCAGCAGCACTAAAGAAAATATATAATGCTCAATTTTTGAAATCTACATTCTTTCTATAAGTTCAGTACAAATACAAAACCGTCAAATAAACAGGATATGTAAAAACAAATATATCAGCTGTAAAAGGAACTAATTTGGATAAAATATAATTTTTACTAACCAAATCATTCATTGCTATCATTATCTTTTCTCACCATATAGGCTCATTCAATTTCAATATATTTTTTAACATAATAATTATTAAACAATAAACATTTTTATATATAAATAATTTGAATATTATATCAACACTTAATTTAGCTGATAGCGATAGTACATAGGAAATTGTAGTAATAATCTACAACAATCTCCAATTTCCAATCGCTATTGCTATTCAGCAGATTATTGAGTACTTAGTACTTGGTACTATTGCCAAGCAATTAGTCTTTTCTCAAGATATAATGAACTATTTTCATAGCAGGTATTTCTTGACAAATAATGTTGATAGTGGAAATCATTGGGACAGCCAAAAACATTCATACTCATCACCACAGTGCTCACATTATAATTACAGATAAAATTATAATAATCGGGCTTAAATTTAACTTATCCCCTATCATCTTTGGATCTAAAAAATTACCAAAGAAAAATTGCACTACTGATAGTAAAATCAACAATGAAACTGGTATAAAAAAACTAGTAAACTGTAACAAGGCGAAAAGAAAAACAATAATTACTGCTATAATAGATCACAAGGTAGGTATGAAATTAAGTAAAAAAGTCATTAATCACCATAAAATGGCAAATTTTACACCAAATAATAATAGAACTAAATATGTTGCAAGTCATGTCATCAGACTAATAAAAGTCTTGAAAAGGATATAATCTTCAAGATTCTCTCTAATAGTAACTAGGGTTTTTTCGTGCTTATTTCCAAATATATTTACAAACTTATTGTAAAGATTTTTCTTCTCAAAAATAAAAAATGCACAATAAATCACAATCATAACAATCATTGTTCAAAATCCACGAAATGTATTAAACACTGATCACATCAATTCTTGTCAATTAATATTACTAATAGGATTTTCAAACTTTAAGTCATACTTCAATGCTATATCACTTAATGAACTAAACAATGTCTGAAACTTGTACTCATAAATAGGTATCTCCTTTAAAAATGAATAATAATTAATCCTTACTATTGAGTATATAAAATATCACACTCAAAAAAATCAAAAAATCATGATCAAAATAATAAAAAACTTATGAACATTTTTTCATTTAAGTCGCTTATATATAGAAAAAATCAATATTGTTAAAAATATCGCAAAAGTAAAAGGAATAAGTATCTTTGCTCACAACTTCAACAAATAACCAAAAACAAAAATTCATATCAATAAAACATTAACACTTATTATTTTATTGAAGACACTATCATTGGAATTAATCATTATTATATTTATTATTAAAATTTATATTTATAAGGTTTACAAATATACTGATAAATAAAAGTAGACCTAATTATTAGTATAATTATTTGGTAAATTAATTTACTTATAATCAAAATAGCTGGTTTTTCAATAAATATATTAAATTTTGTAATCTTTTAATCAATCTTCAAACTTACATTCCTCTTTATTTATTTCTAATACTTTAGAGGGAAGTCAACTGATATCAAAATATCTAATTGGCATTCATATCTCTTTACACATAAGTATTTCTGCTAAAACTCAATCGCTAATTTCTCAGTAAACTCGCAACTCATCGCATCTTTTAATCAAGTTGTTGTTGCCATTCCTAACATGATTTCTATCTACTAACTCATAAAGATAATATCAAAATACCATAAATGGATTTACTGGAACTACTCACATTTGGAAAGCGTGCTTACAAATAAGCATTCTCAAATGAAAATTTTTACAAGATTGAGCAGTAAAAACTACTTTTTTCTCTTCATTTAGTGTTGTTGCAATATGATTGAATTGACTCATAGTTATTTATTCTGATAAAATTTACAAATACTACTAAAGGGGCATTCGCTACATATTGGTTTTTTTGCTAAACAAAAATACCTGCCAAAAAATATCATTACCAAATGCGCATACTCTTTTTGCTCAAGAGATAGGATTTTTTCTAACTCTATACTTGTTTGTTTTGGGTCCTTTGTAGCGACAAATCACAATCTATTAGAAACTCTATGAATATGAGTATCTACAGGCATATATCTTGCATCATACAAAATATTCATCACTACTTTTGCAGTTTTCATACCAACTCAAGGAAGTTTCTCAAATTCTTCTAGACTATTAGGAAATGGTAAATTTTCCTCAACTAAAATTTTAGATAATTTATATATATTATTTCACTTAGAGTTATACAATCATATAGACTTTATTGAATCCTTGAGTTTTTCTTCTCACATTAATAAAACATCTTCAGGTCACTTGATAGATTCAAATAAAAGATAAGTAACTTTGTTAACCTGCTTATCTGTAGTTTGTGCACTCAAAATAACAGCCAATAAAAGCTGAAAAGGTGTCCCAAAATCAAGCTCTACCTTGTAGTTAGGGAACATAGATTTCATAGTAGATAGGACATGTCAAATATTCATTTAACGATTTTTAGTCAAATAATTAATCAATAATCTATAGCCAAAGGCTGTTGGATAAGGGCCATATAGTGGATCAGAGCCAAGAGAAGATCATCCCATTGGTCATGCAACATCCAAATGAATCCAGTTTTGTTTAGTTACAAATTGAGATAAAAACAATCAGGCAGTAATACATCAAGGTGCAAATTTTCATGAAGAAATATTTTTCATATCTGCATAATCAGACTTCATTGAACCAAAATAGGGATCAAATTTTGGTAGTTCCCATACTCTTTCTTTGATTTTTAATGAAAGGACTTGTATCGACTTATTCAACTTTGGATTATTACCAATAAGTCATGCAAAAGATTTTCCTAAAGCAACAATTTGAGAACCAGTTAATGTGGCAATATCAACAATAACATTTGGATTGTAAATTTTATCAATATAAGCTAGGCTGTCAGCTAAAAGCAATCTTCACTCAGCATCAGTATTTCAGATTTCCACAGTTTTTCAATTGTACATTTTGATCACATCTCATGGTTTTTGAGCATTACCAGATATTAGATTCTCTGCTAGTGGCAGTGCTATAACTATGTTGTCATTATATGAATTATCTACCAAATATTTTGTAACTCAAATCACAACAGAAGCTCATCCCATATCTACATACATATCTTCAATATTTCAAGTGGGTTTTAGATTGTATCATCAAGAATCATAAGTGACTCACTTTCACACCAAACCATACTTAAATTTTTCTTTTGGTCTTGGCTTGTATTCTATAATTATTAATCTTGGAGGAATGTCGGATCATTTTCATACTCAATATATTCATCCCATACTCATAGAAACAAGCTGTTTAGATGAAAAGACTGTTATCTTGATATTCTTATTTTCCTTGAACATATGAAGGACATATTTTTCTAAACTATCAGGATTAATGTGCTCTGCGCAAGTACAAATCAAATCTCTAGTTTTAAATAAGTTGTCTACAAAAGAACTATATTCTAAAGAATCTCTATATTTATCTTTTATAGTTAGTTGATATTTTGATTTGTTATTTGATTTGAACTGATTGAAATTATACAACTTGTAAACTATCAAATCTTCAAATAATGCTCTATGTTCTTTGCAAAGACTAGTTTTGTCAAAGTCTAATCAAACATCTCAATTTGTAGATATAATAAGTTCTCAAACCTTAGATACTATCTCTTCAATATTTGTTTCAAAATCAGTAATTTTATTGAGTTTTATGATTATATAATTTGTTATTTTTATTCAATTAACTTTCACAAACATATCTACCAAAAATGAGGATTTCTTATCAATCTTCATTTTGTTGATAAAAAAAGAACTTAACTGTTCATCAAAATCTTTAAATAAAGCGTTAGTAGAAATAATAATTTGATGAGAAGTTTTCTTTACTTTTCAAATTTGAGTAATCATAATATATTTTTACAAACTAAACCAAATCTTTCAATGCTTGTAATATTGTATTTCCATAAACTAATAATATCCAAAAAGATACTACCATTGCTGGCAAAAATGGAATTGACTGTCACTGAGGCTCTCTATGTATCAAATTTCTTCATACTGAAAAAAGTATTCCAGTAAATGAAGAGAAAAACATATATATAATAAACATAAAATAAACATCTCACAATTCATTGGAAATATCTCATAGGAAAAAAGGATACATCAATCAGACCAAAAATCAAATAATTACGTCGCCAAAACCAAATCACTCCATATTAGTTTTGAACCTAAACCAAACATAAGCCCTTCAAAATAGATAAATAAATCCAAATCAAGCTAAAAATATTAATGAAGCAAAAAAAGCATCCTGAAAATTTCAAACATTACCTGTAAATTGCCAAATAACAATCCATAAACTCATCATAATCCGGTATATATCACTCATTTCATAAAAAAGCAAATCACTCATAACAACCAAAACCAACATCCAGTTGATTCCAATCATAAATATTAGATTTTTCAGAAAAAATCAATCAATCTCACTATATCAGAGATATTGAATTACAAACCAATAACTAAATACAAAAGCTATTCAAGATAAAATCTCCAAAAAAATATAAAATGAAGAAACCTTTCCACCACAATGGGCGCACTTTCATTTATTGAATAGCCAAGAAAATATAGGTACCAAATCTGAAGCTCAAAGAATAGTCTTACAAGTTGGGCATTCTGAACGACCATACAAAATTCAATTTATAGTGTCTTTTGTTATTTCTCATTTTAGTCTCCAAATCAATACAGAACCAAAAGAACCAAAACATGCTCAAAGTACGAATAAGAAAAAATATAACAGCAATTCCATTATCAAAAATTATGTATAAAGTTATTTATCTCAACAAATCGCTTAGATTATCAGGAGTTAGAGTTATTTTATTTCAATTAACATCTTCTACAAAAAAAGTATTTGAATTTTCAATTCAAAATCTTTTAATTGTTCAATTCAATCAAGCTTTGTTAAATATAGAGTCCATTTCTCCTGGAAGTGAGGAGATTTTCTCTTTTAAATAATCAAGCATTACAAACATTTCTTCTTGGTTTGATGCTGATTCCATAGCATTAATATTTCCCATTAAACAAAATATAATAAATTAAGTATATTATTTATAAGTAATTAAAATTAATTTTCAACACAATTATTCACGAATTTGTTAATAAAAAAAATCCTAAATAAATAGGATTTTCTATATTTCATAATTTAGAATTTTTCGATAAGTGATACTAACAATTCCTTGATTTCTCATTCAATTTCTGGTGTTAATTCTTTTTGATCGTTCATTCTATCAGACAAATCTTTGTGGGTTGTTTCTAATCTTTCATACAACTCTCTTTCAAACTCTAATATTTGATCAACAGGTAGTGTATCTAAATATCAGTTGATTCAAGCATAAATCATAGTTGCCTGCTTGTAAAAAGAAATTGGTGAGTTTGGTCATTGTTTCAATAATTCTACCATTCTCTTTCCTCTTTCAATTTTATTTTGGGTCTCTTTATCTAGGTCAGATGCAAACTGAGCAAAGGCAGCCAATTCTCTAAAAGTAGCTAACTCAAGTCTCAATTTTCAAGCAACTTTTTTCATCAGTTTTGTTTGTGCAGAACCTCATACACGAGATACAGACAATCAAACACTAATAGCAGGTCTATTACCAGCTGAGAACAAGTCAGTTTCCAAGAATATTTGTCAGTCAGTAATAGAAATTACATTAGTAGGAATATAAGCAGAAACATCTCAAGCTTGTGTTTCAATAATTGGTAATGCAGTTAATGAACCTCCACCAAATTCAACATCCACTCTAGAAGCTCTTTCTAATAATCTTGAATGTAAGTAGAAAACATCTCCAGGATAAGCCTCTCTTCCTGGAGGTCTTCTCAATAATAATGATACTTCTCTGTATGCTACTGCATGTTTAGATAAATCATCATATATTATCAAAGCATCTTTATTGTTCAATAAGAAATACTCTCACATAGAACATCCAATAAATGGAGAAATATATTGCATAACCGCAGGATCACTTGCTGGTGAACTTACAACAATTGTATAGTCCATAGCTCACTTTTCCTTTAGAGTTTCTACAATCTTTCTTACTTTACCTTCTTTTTGTCCTATAGAAACATAGATACAATATACTCATTTCCCTTTTTGATTTAGTATAGTATCGATAGCAACAGTAGTTTTTCAAGTTTGTCTATCACCAATAATAAGCTCTCTTTGTCATCTTCAAACTGGAATCATAGAGTCAATTGCTTTGATTCAAGTCTCCAATGGAACACTTACTGGCTTTCTAGTAATTACTCAAGGAGCAATTCTTTCTACTGGATAAAAAGTTTTAGCTTTGATTTCTCACAATCCATCAATTGGATTTCATAGTCAATCAACTACTCTACCTAGATATTCTTCTCCTACTCAAGTACTAAATACAAGTCAAGTAGATTTTACTACTTGTCATTGCATAAGCTCTGAATAATTTCACAATACTAGAATTCAAACATACTCTTTTGTCAAATCCAAAACTAATCATTTCATTCAGTTTTCAAATTCAACAATTTCAGAGAACATTACGTTATCTAATCACACAACAGTAGCAACTCAGTCTTTAATTTCCAAAATTTCTCATTTCTTTGAAAATTCGTCACTAATGTCACTATTTGCTATTTGTGCTTCGATTTTTTTCAAAATATCATTTACAACTGACATTTATTTGTATCTTAATTGGTAAATATTTTTTAATTCAACAATTTATCTAAATCATTATCTATACTTCTTGTATAGTAAAATCATTCTCATTTTACTTCCAAACCTATTTTTTCTCAACTATTAGACACCACAGTAACTCCATCTCACAAATCTTTGAGTTTTGATTCTACTTTGGAAACAATACTAGAGGGATTAGATGAAACCATATCAAATGATTTAGAGTAATTTTTAGATTTTATCTTAAAAAGCCTTTGGATATCTGAGATAATCTTAGAATCTAATTTGTTACAAACTGCTAATAATTTGATATAATTAGATAAATCTTCATTTACATTACGAACTTTGTCAATAAATTCTTGTTTTTTTACTTGAGATCAATACTTAGTAACCAACTTTTTTGCCACTTGAGAAAAAACTAATATATCATCTATATTAACACTCTCTGACAAACATTTATCAACAAATTCTACATTGGATATATAAAGCATAACTTTTTTATTAATAGTAAACTGTCTAGTAAATTATTTTGTTTTACTAAACTCTCATACAATAGTATCAAGATATTGTTGATTAAGTTCAACATCTTTTTCTATTAACTTTTTTACAACAGCTTTTGCAGTAGTTTTTACAGAGCTTTCCCAGTTTTGAGTAAGTTCATTACTAATCTGCTCAGCGTCTAAATTAGCTTTTTTGATTATATCTTCAGATTTTTTATTAGCACTTTCTAAGATATCTTCTCATTTTTTAGTTGCTAATTGCTGTGCATCTTTAACAATAGAATCTTTTATTGTCTTTCATTCTTCAACAATCTGATTTTTTTCTTGATGAGCTTTCTCGATAAGTTGATTGTATTCGTCATCTGCACTTTTCAATTTGTTCAAAAGTGTTTTTCTTTCTTCAAAAGATGCTAAGATCTTTTTACCAAAAAAATGCTTGAATACAAAGAAAAATATCAAGATATTTACTATTTGAAACCCAACATTCAATAATACAGCAGAAGATTCCACTGTTGAATCTTCGTGTGTGCTTTCTGAAGCTGCACTAACTTTTTCAACAGTGGCTATATAAATAATATTATTCATTACAACATCTTGTTAAAATAAAATAATCAATTCACATCAACTATTAGATTTTTCACATCAACATAAATGCTATTACGAAACCATAAATAGCAATAGCCTCAGTAAGAGCTAAAGCCAAAATAGCTGGTACAAAACTTGCTTTTGCTGATTCTGGATTTCTTCCAATAGACTCAACCCAAGTCTTACCAATTAAACCAAGTCCTATAGTTGATCCAAGTCAAGCTATACCGATTGCCAATGCAGGCGCTAAATTTGCTAAATCCATTTTATTATTAATTTTAAATATAAAAAAACATTATTAATGACTTTCTCAAGCCATTTTGAAATATACTACAATCAACAATGTAAATACAAATGCTTGTAAGAATCATACAAATATTTCCACAACAAATACTACAATAGGTAGCAAAAATGGAACTTTGAAGATTCAAATAGCTCATGCAACTCATAATCCTAGCAACACTACTCACGCTAATATATTTCAAAAAAGCCTCAGTGACAATGATATAATTCTTGCTAACTCTCCAATCAACTCTAACAATCCAATAAACATACCTAATATAATATCAAATATCTTCAAGAAAAATGTAAGAACTGAATTTACTTTTGGAACAATTCCCAATCATTTGATAGGAAAATACTTGTTCAAATAATGTAATCCACTTGATTGGAAACCAAACACCATAGCACCAATTACTCATACTACTGCCAATACTGCATTGAATGTAATATCTGTAGTAGCAGGTCTAAAATAATGATGTAAGGCAGGAACAACTAATGAAAACATATCCCCAACTACTCCAACTAGATTATTCCAGAATAAGTATACAAAGAAAAAAACTGCCATGCTTTTTGCATACATAGGAAAATGATCTCATCCAACCTCATCAATGAAGCTAGACAATTTTTCCAATCACATCTCAAAAAACATTACAAATCAATTTTCAGGATTAGATTTTTTCAAAATGTTATATATTAACACAAATACAGAAAACAACAATGTTCCAAACAACGCAGTTAATAATGTCTGTGATAATAACAAACTCCCAAATGGCAGATAATGTGGCATCATTCCTAATCCTTCCATATTCAGTGTATTTTTTTTCTAAAAAAAATAAAAACCAAGGAGCCGTGGCAACATTTATCCCTACCCCCATTTCCAAAGTGGTAGGCTCAGACAATGCATAAGCAAAGCCTATATGTGCCCCCAGGCAAGAAGGTGTGGAGGAGATAATAATAAAATTTCACCTACCCCTTAGAATTTAAGTATATAATATATACATTTTAAAATAATTTTTTCAAGAGAAAATTCAAAAGTAAATCAATGCAAAGAATAATTCAATATTTTTATAGTATTTAATATATTTTTCATTCATTTCAAATTAATATATGATTAAATATTTAAAGCGATCTAAAAGGACAATTTAAAATTCTAATATTTCTTAGTTTATTTGGGAAGTCAAACAAAGCTTTTATAGTGAAAAAAATATATATACCATAATCTATAAAAGTGCAACTATTTTATCTTGAATTTGTATTAGTATTAATTATTATTTTATTGTAAAATTTTACTAGATAAAAACTTAGCTATGAAAAAATCTTTTAATTATTTTTGCATGTTTATTTTATTTTTTTCAAGTTTTACTAATATCGCCGTTTTTGCTGATAGTAGATGAGAAGTTGGCAAAACTTGAAACAAACAAGAATTTTTATCTGAACTATCCCAATGAGTTTATAAGGTAAACTTTAGGGATGTTACCTTAGAAAATGCTTGAAAGGTAATGCAAACATTTAAATGAAAACAAAATTTTCCTGACAAACTAGTTTTGCCTAGATGATTATCTTTAGATTTGAATGAGGTTACTTTAAATGCAAAATTTCAAGAAACAGATTTGATGCAACAAAAAGTAAATACTTTGAAAGATAGGAATGTTAATTTCTGAAAATTTAATCTTGAACAACCTGAAATTAGAATACTACCTGATAGAATACAATTAGTTCAAAGAACTACAATTGAATACAAAAGTGATGCTCAATTACAAGTTATAAAAAGATATATTCAATGACAAGACATAAAAGATAAAACTCAGGATAAATTAATAAAAGATCTAAATAATAAACTTCCAGAAACCGCAACAAGATGAATTAATTTGAATGATTTGAGATTTAATTCTGATAATTTGAAGAATTCAAACAATAAAAAAATCAAATGATTATCAGTAGATCAAATACCAGATAGTATAGATGATGATATTTTTCTTGAACTTCAAAAAGAATGTTTTCTAGAATACGGAAGGAATAGCACAAGATGTAATGATACTAATTTTAAAGATGAAGTAAAAAATGCAACAAAAGAAATAGAAACTGAAGAAATCATAAGTTTTACTTTGATTCCTCCAACACCTGAACAAGTAAAAGAATGAAGATGATTGATTAATCTAAATCCACAAGACGTAAGAATTACTTTACAAGAAATAGAAGCCAACTTTGACAATTATGGAATATTACATGAAGAGATTATTAGAGTAGAGTCAGAAAATTGAACTCCTGAAGAAATAACTCAAAACATGTATGAAAATGAAAATTATTGTACTGAATTGTATTGAGAATGAACTCAACAAGAAACACAGTGTAAAGCACTTCACGAAAGAAAAAATAATCCTCAAGAAAAAACATATACAAAACAGATGCTAAACTGATTTACTATATGAGAATCAAACAGATATGAATTTAACAAAAAAATAAAAATTAATCTTCTATTCAAAAAAATAAAAATATTTGAAGTATGATTTGGATTTTATTATTCTTATGGATTTGGAATTAGAATACCTATTGAATCAGAAATAAATGTTAATAAAGATGTTGTTGATGATTGGAATTCAAACAGCTCAAGATACAACTTTTCAATTGCAACAAATACATTTGACGCAACTCCAGACCAATATAGAGAAATGTGATTACCCCAAAATAAAGTATTTGATTGAAAAGAGTTTGTATTTGAATTTACAGCTTGATTTACTTATAAAATACGGGCATTAAAATTAATAGATATTGATTGAGATATATCATTAATAGAAATTCTGGCAACAGTATTGTGAAAAAATGAGCTAAAAAATGCTTTGTGATTAACTGAAGAACAATACCAAACTATGGTTGAAGAAAAATGAATAAATAAAAGTAAAAATTTCATTCCTCCTTTTGATTGATCTAATAGAGTGCAATTAGCAAAATTTTGAGTACCTGTGCCAATTATTGATTGGTCCCGTTTCAAACTACTATGATATATTTGAACAGAAATTCTTCTTGATGGTAGAATAAACGCTTTATGTAAAATGTTGAACTCTACATGATGATGCAACAATAATAGAGTTGAACTAAACAGAGCTTGAATAAATTATCAAGCAAATGCAACTTATAATGAAGCAGATACAAAATCAGATTTACTTGGAAATTATTCTAACTTCTGAGTATCTTTTGAAGAATACAGATATATACCTGAATTAGTATTTAGAATATTTACAAAAGCATGAGCCTCGGCAAAAATTCCTCTTTATGGTTGGTATGACATACGGACTCCAGAAATTACTATTTATGAGTTCAAGTTTTCAGATGAGAATGTATACCTTGGAGCACATGAATGAGCTAACTCAAAAATAGAAGCTATAGAACAAAAAGTATATCAAACTAGACCTAATATAGTTATTGAAACTCCGGTTATTTGAATAACAACTCAAATGTGAATTCACAATAATTTATCAGAATTATATTTGGATAACAATATTAACCAATGAACTTGGTATGTATACACTCTAGATTGAAACAATCCAGATTGTAGAAATTCATCTAGAATCAATAATGTTAATGAGAAAATAAGACTTTGGACAAATCCAACACAAAGTCCATTAATTTCTCCTAAAATCACTGACATAAAAGTAAGATGATGTTCAACTTTGTGAGATTGAACTGAAATCGCATACAAGCAAGTAGCTCTAAGAAATGACTCATTTATATTCAATTTTACTAACACAAAAAACACTGCAGAAAACAAAAGTAATGATAAGTATGATATTTCATCATGGTATAGTAACTATCTAAACTTTAGATATACAATAAATTGATGAAACCCTTCAATAGCAAATTGAACGTTATTCAATGAACCATTTAATTTTGATGATATAGCTAAAAATACTCTACAAAACAATTTTCAAGTATCTTTGAAATGAATAGCATACAACAACAATAATGCTACCTTTAATCAAATAATGACTGGTTCTTTCAATATAAAAAATGTATACTTTGATCCTGAAATCAAGCTTGATCATGTTTTATGGAAGTTCTGAGTTTATAGTAAGGTTTACGAAAATGAACTATATTCAACCTACATAGTTTACAATGCAGACTGAACTGAAACTTGAGATTTGAATTGTAATTCTAGACTAAGGGTATACATGCAATGAACTTCACAAGCTTCACCTGATTTGAGAGGAAACAATACTATGATGCTACAAAATTGAACAATCCCATATAGAACATCACCTATAAGAGTAAAAACTTGTATTGCAAATCCTCAAGGTGTAATTGTATTTGAATCTGACACTATTACAAAACTCCCAAAAGACAATATGTTTTTAGATGCATGAAAATATGAACATTTGAGAGACAAACTTGAAGATTGAAGATTTGGTAAAGAGTTTATGGATAGTTTACTAGGTTGATGATTAGACTGATTTTTAGACCAAGAATGAGTAATGGATTTTATGAGAGAGACACTTTGATGACTTACAGATTGATGAGTAAGAGAAATCTTTGGTATGTTTGGTAATTGAGATTTAACTGTAGATTGACTTAGAGATCTTTGATGAAATCTAGATATGAGAAATTGAATGAGTCAAAATCAAAGATTATGATGATTGCGTAGTTGAATTAGCTCTAATAGATTTACACAAAGATGAGTAAACTGAATTGTAAGAAATATGCAAAATAATAATCTTTCTGTGGAATGAATAAATAATTTTAGCAATTTGATTCAAACTTTTAGCAATATTCCTCAAGCTCCAACCACATTTAGTGATATTCCACCATCAACTCCACCATCAGCTGACACTGAAAACTTTTGTAGACAAACTTGTACAAAATTTTACTGATTAGATCAAACTTGTTATAATAATTGTGTAAGCAATTTATCGGGTATGGAATTTGATATAGATCAATGAAATTGAAACAATGAAAACAACAATGAGACTCCTGAACAGTCACAAGAAAATGGCGATGAACTAATAAAATCTAATGACCCATACATAAACTCAAAATTGACAGAAATTGACACATGCTTTACTGAAAACTATAATTCTCATTTAAATAATCTAAATAACGCAATAGATAAGCTTAGTGAAGAATATAAAAAACTAGAAAAAACAGATCCAAGAGGGTCTAGCTATTTACTTGCAATTGAAAAGTTACAAGAACTGAAAAAGATATTTATCAAAAAATATTGATTTATGTGATTAACTTTAACTACTAAATAATTTACATGAAAAATCTATTATATAAATTTATATTTTGATTTTCTATGTTTTTCTTATTTAGTTTTGCTCATGCATCAGTTTATATTGAAGGTTGAGACAAACAGGTTTCATACGGAGAGTATGTAAATCTAGTAGGAAATATTGGAGACATAGAATGCATTGGTTACGAATATGATTGGTCTTTATATTGATGAGATATTTGGCTTTGAAATAATAGTCAAACGCTGAATCTATTAGTTGATAATGATTATGAATATGTTATGTTTAAGTTAAAATGTAACAGGCTTACTCATGTAGATGAAATCGTATCTTCACCAATAAGAGTGACAATGAAACCACCAGTTGTAAATGCTTGATGAAGTGAGGCATTGTATAGTCCATGACAGCTTGTGAATCTAAACTGATCAATAAGTGGAACTCCATGTAGTGTATTTAGTTATTATTGGGAACAGGTTTCATGAGAAACTGTAGAAATTGAAAATCATGAAGCAATAGAAATATCTTCTTCAAATTACAGTTGAGCAAAGTTTGTCTATCCAAGTTGAACAGACAATATCACACTCAAACTAAGAGTCAGGCCTAGTTCCTGTTATCACTCAATGGAAACTTTTTCTTGAACAGTGACTTATTATAGAAACACATCTCTACCACCTACACCTAGTCCATCAGTATCCATTTCTTGATGAAACCAAACCATTCTACCAAATAGCTCAATTAATCTACAATGAGTATTAAATAACATAAATGAATCCAATTGTTCAATTAGCTACAAATGGTGATGGGTAGATTCTGCTGTTTGATCTATTGATGATTATTATAGCAAATCAATAATATTCACTGCTCCCGAAGAAGAAACACAAATTGACCTAAAATTAACTGTGGTTGTGACTAATTCAGGAACGACTCTTTGTGAAAGTGCTTGAGTTTATGATGAAACTACGACCATCTGGTCAAAATTGACTTCATCTACAATTTCACAACAAGGTTGAGGAGAAAAAATTGATACAAACAAACTAAAAGCTCAAGAATTTTTGAACAACAAAAAGTTTCTAAAAGAAAAAGTGATGAGTTTGAATTATGATGAGTTTTTATTTCCAATATTAAATTTGCATACAGACAACCTTCAAGCAAATTGATATATAGAATATATATTTGAATACTCAACTTGAATAAATTTTGACAACCCAATGACTATACACACAATGTGATATAGTACATATATCTATCCAAAAATGTTTGACAAAAACTCATTAATACACTTATTTAGAGTTAAGGCTTGTATGGATGATATTTGTACCCAATACTCCCCTGTGTTGAACTATATAAATCCAAAAAATCCTATCAATATTTATCAAGTAAGTTGTAATTCTTGCAAAAAACCAACTATAAATTATCTGGATATACTTGACTATCACCCTGATATTCTAATAGAAAAATTTTTCAAAATATACAACTGCAAATGAACTTGCAAAATGCCTGACTATCTAACAAGCAAACTCCAAAATCAAAAAACTACTAGATAATTTATTTATATATATATTGAAAAAATAAATAAAAAACCTTGTTTTAGCTCGTTTGCAATTCAAGGTTTTTCTGCTTGGCCCAAACCTGCACAGTGTAAGGGGGAATTTGAAGTATTTTAAATGTGAAAAAGTGAATTAATTTATTTGTAAGAGAAAAAGAACTCTTAATCAATTATATTTTGCTCAAATCTTCGCTCGGGACGATCCCGCCCTCCGGGACGGAATCGCCCC
>JAZHDC010000035.1:0-6846 GCA_036541305.1 Candidatus Absconditabacteria bacterium | reverse complement strand
GTACAGAGTGCATCTTGGTTGATGTTCCCTCAGTTTGAGACGCCGTAATGGCATATGAAATATTTTTGAGACATGTATATTTTCTGAATATCTAAAAAGTAATATATGAAAAATCAATTTTTGGAGAACTCAAGATAAAAAAGAAATTGATTTCATAATTAATTCTAAGCCTTACGAAGTTAAACTAAATTATGATTGAAGAAGTATAAATGCCCTTGATTATTTTCAAGAAAAGTACGGAACAACTTGAAATATTATAACTTTGAAAAAATCATCAAAATCAAAGTATAATCAACTTTTTCCTTGGGAAGTTTAATATATTATAATAATTTAATAATTAATATCTTATACTATCAATATTTAGACACAATTCCATTATTTACAAAGCATTGAAAATGGATTTTATATTATTATAATATTATAAATTTTATATAAAATAGCACAAAATGGCAAAATCTATAAAAAAATTATTGAAAAGTTTTACACTAATTGAGCTAATTATTGTGATAGCAATTATAGCAGTTTTGTGAGCTACTGCATTTTTGCTACTTACTCAATGGATGAGTAAAGGTAGAGATGCGCAGAGAATATCTGATTTGTCTACTATCAAAACTGCTTTGGATATTGCTTTGACAAAGAATGATGAACTACCTCTACCAGATGAAAACAATGTTTTGCTATATTCGTGAACGGAGATACTAAATCAAGGTTTGTTTGGTGACCAAGTAGTAAAATCAATATGAACTCTCAATAAAGTTCCAAGAGATAGAGTAAATTGAGAGTACGAATATTCGTTGCTTTACGATAAAAAATCTTACAGAATCAAAGCTATAATGGAAAATGAACAATATCAATTAGCTTTTTTGAACAAAGTTAGAGCAAGTGATGAAGTGTATAGATTTGTGTGAAAAGATATCAAAGCAGTTTCTGTAAATTGAATGTTTGTGTATATGCCAAGTATGTTTATTACAGGATATGTTAATGGCGAGTATGATTTGTATGAGAATAATATGGATGTTTTTGTGTGAGAAAAAGTTTGAGAGAATAAAACCTGATTTGCATTGCCTGTTGCTCAGTTGGATCAAATCAAATTAAAGCTTTCACAACTTTGATTTGAAGATGCTCAATCAAACCAAATAATTGCTCAATGAACTGGGCAACCTCAAATAGTGGCTCAAGAAAAATGTGGTTGAACTTTGCCAGAAAATGCTGTGTTAAATTGAACTGAGAAATTTTGAGTAAGCTGGACTTACGGTGAAAATGCTGGGGATTGTGTGTACAAATGTAATCTTGGGTATTATTATACTTGATGAAATTGTGAAATGTCCCAAGTAGTTACTTGAAATGCTACAGATTGATATGATTTTTTTGATAAGTGAGTTCAAGTATATCCAAAAAGTTGTAATGATTTCATAGAAAGCGATATTTTTGACTTCAAGATTGAGTGATGACCATGGAACTGATCAGAATTTCCAGATTGAAATTATGAAGTCAAACCATTGAGTACAGTAGAAATCGCCTATTGTAATTTTTCTTTGAATAATGATGGTTGGACGTTGGTAATGAATTTAGATACAAATGATGGATGAGTAAGACATTATAGTTCAGCTTATCGAACAGATGCTATTAATTATTGAACAATATGAAATTCATTGACAGCTGATTACAAGAATGGAAGTCTTTTTCAAGTATGATCAGATAGATTATTATTAGTAGTACATGAAGAGTGAAATTTATTAGCATATAAAGAATATAATCTAAACGAATTGAATAAGTCATTACATTACTATTTCAACAAATGAGCTAGTATTAAATTGACTAATTGAGTTATAAACTCATTTGGTATGGAAAACTTAAATGCTAAAGAGCCAACGATCAAACAAAATGCTGATTTATATTTGAATTCTAATAGGTGATCTGCTGATCTTGATAGAGTTTCAATCTGATGAGTCATAAGTAACAATAATTGATGATGATTATGAACTTATTATGACTATACAGTTGCTTGAACACAAAGACCATATTGAGAATGACAATTGTTAGAGTGTCGATGGGAGAATACTCCATGTACAATATGAAATGATAATTCTTGAACTAATTCAGTACGAAATGTTAGATCATGACTTCAATATGATTATTCTTTTTATATTAAATAGTCAGAATTTAATTATTTTGATAGTAAGCAAAGTAAATTTAATAAATAAACTAAATATGAAAAATATACAATGATTGTTTCGATTTAGACAAGATCTTAGATTGATAGACAATACTTGATTTGTCCAAATGTACAAAGATTTAGGTCCAAATTTTGCTGGATTATTTATATTTGATACAACTATTTTAGATTCTTTTTTACCTAAAGATAAAAGAATAAATTTCTTATTAGAAAGTTTGAAGAGTTTAGAATTACAATTAAATAATTTGTGAATTGATCTAATTTTGGAATATTGAAAGCCATTAGATTCTTTGAAAAATCTTATCAAGAGTAAAAATATAAAGATAGTTTATACTAATCAATCATACTGACCTTATTGAAAAATGAGAGATAAAGAAATAGGTTGATATTGTGAAAGTGTAGATGTGCAGTTTTCTATGTTTGATGATTATTTGCTAGTAAAGCCAGAACAAGTAGACTTCAAAAAAGTTTTTACTCCTTATTATAGACATTGGGATAGAGTCAATAAGTCTAATGTAGACAATTTTGAATTTATCAAAATATGAGAATTAGATTCTTCTAGATGAAAACAAAATCAAACTATCCAAAAACAAATATTTGATAAATATGCTTGAGAAAGCACTAACTGGACCCCGGCCCCCCCAAAAGATTTTTTTCAAGATTTTGACTATTCTAATTATGATAATACTAGAAATTTACCATACTTGCTTTGAAGTTCAAGAATATCACCTTATTTGAGTTTTGGACAGTTGTCAATTAGACAAATTTATCATTATGTGAAATCCTTGGATTTAGATGAGGACACTTATATAAAGGAGTTGGCTTGGAGGGATTTTTGGCACCATATTCATTATTATGCACCTGCAACATTTCAGCTAGAATTTCAAGAGAAGAAAAGGAAACTTAAATGGAGTTATGATTCCGACTCTTTCAAAGCATGGCAAGATTGAATGACTGGATTCCCATTAGTAGATGCTGGAATGAGACAACTCAAAGCTGAAAATTGGATGCACAACAGAGTGAGAATGGTTGTTGCCTCATTTCTGTGTAAGGATTTGTTGATAGACTGGAGATTGTGAGAGGCTCACTTTAGGAACTATTTGCTAGATTATGATAGTAATGTAAACTTTGGTAATTGGCAGTGGTGTGCTTGAGTTTGAGCCGATCCCAAACCTTTGAGAATATTCAACCCTAGTTTGCAAGCTCAAAGATTTGACCCTGAGTGTGAATATATAAAGAAATATATTCCAGAGTTGAAAAATGTAGACAAAAAATCAATTTTGAATCCTGAACTTCATGAACTACCTTATGCAAAACCTATTGTAATTCACAAACTGCAAACAGAAAAATTCAAGGAAATATATTATAATTAATTATAGTTTCAAATAGTTGTATTTTTAGTTGAATTGTGAAAAATCTTTTATACAATTAGTTTTATTTTGAACAAAAAATATGCAAAAATGTAATCCTTTGATAATGAATTGTAAACAAAAGCTGAATATGTTTGTGACTATTATTTCAGTAATATTAAGTTTAGCTTTTTTAGTCTATTTTTTTTGGTGATGGGAGTTGTTGTGGTCATTAGTTATTTTAAGTTTTTATATTTTGATTTTGTATTGAATAGTATATTTGTACAAGAAAATTAGAAAACAAGAAAAACCTTTTTTGAAACCTTTTTTTGTAAGATGGTATATTAGAATAGCGAGATTATTTTTGCTATTTTTGATAGTAATGTTTTTGTTCACAAAGTATCAAAATGAAATAAATCCAGTATCTACTCCAATGTATGTTCTTTCCAATTGAGAAAAAAATCTTAAGTTCCAAACTGTAATGCATATTTGAACAGCAAAGTATTATTCACAATTATTATCATTATTAAAAGAATCCAAGGAAAAGTGATATGTACTTTATTATGAATGAGTGGTTCTAGATGATGAAAAGAAAGCGGACAAGTTCAATACTGCATTGGGAGTAAATTTTGGAGTTTCTTTTTATGAGAGCTTTTCCAAATTATATTGACTAGACTACCAAGATAATTCAATGTTTATGGAAGTAGTCAACGATAAAGACATCAATGTAGACATACCTATTTCCAAAGTTATAGACATTTATGAGCAAAAGTACTGAGAAATAGTCTATGATGAAAGTAAAGTTCTTAATGTTACAGATGTTATGATCCAAAGATTAGCATCAATGAAAGAACATCAACTAATGTTGTTGAGAACTGTATTCAAGTCTTCTATAAATTTTATGGTAAAGCATGATAAAATTCAGAGCCAAATTGTAAATTTATTACAATTAAATAGAATAATTGATATTATTTTGGAAGAAAGAAATGATTATTTAGCAAATTATATTTTGACTAGCGATGACAAAAATATTCATGTTATGTATGGTAAATTACATTTCAAATGAGTATTGGAAAGGCTTCAAAAAGCAGATCCAAGATGGAAAATTGTAAAAATAATTGATGCTTATCCCACAGTTGAATAATATTTAGATAGTTATTTAAATAGGATTTGGATTAGGATGACTATTAGGATTAGGGAAAATAATAAAAATACATATGTAGGGACACACCGATAGTGTGTCCTAATCAGTAATAATTAATTGTGTAGAGATATCAATAATTAGTATTAATGAAAAGTTATTCACTATTTTAAAATAATAATTAATTATTGTGAAAGTATTTCTACTAGATTATCTTTGGTTTTACATTCATTTCGATATTTAATTGCCTCAGTTGTAAAAAATTTTGGCACAAGCCAGTCTTGAGTATTGGATCATACTAAATCTCAGTTTATATAAGGATTTATTTCTTCTCAATCATATATTAGTTCACTATATAATATATTCAAATATTCGCATCTAAGTATGATATTTGTCTGTTCATTGTCTTCAAAGCTTGTTGGATCTAATTGAAACAAATAATAAAATTCTATTAATTGAGGAATAAAAATTCAGTATTTAAAGTCGTTTATATCTATTAGTCAAATAAATTCTCAATTAATTTCAAGATGTTTTTTGTAATAATAATCCAAATATTTATCAACAAGTAATTTGAAGTTTTTTCATTGAAACTTTTCTAATAATTTATTGGATTTTTCTTGTACTATTTTTCTATCTTCTTCAAATTCATTTTTAATTGAATTACTCATTTTTAAGGCTTAATTTGATAAATTGTTATGAATTTTGTTTAGTCATAAATAAACTTTTTCAAAATTTTCATTTGTAACTGATTTTGCAAGTATCAATAATCATTTATTAGTAGGATTATTTTTGTAATAGTCCATTAGTTGGAATTTCATTCTGTTTAATGATGCTATGTGTTGTTTTACATTATCAATTCAAGTTGTTTTCATTAGCGGCAGAGCTTCATCTAAGTATTTTACCATACTATTGATACTTTTGTGAAAGTTAATGATTTTTTTTGGATTTTTCATTGTTTCTATGAACATATCTTTTTCTCAAACTATTTTTTCTATTCTTTTTACAAATACAAATTTGTTTCTAATTGTATATGAATCTATTTTTCAGCCAGTCTTGAAATCCCAAAATGAGTCTTCAAGCTCCATCAAGTCAGTATTATTTTTTGTTGATACTTTTTTATTTGAGTCAGGACCGTCTTTTTTATCGAATTTTTTATGACTTAGTTTGGATAATACACTTTCAGGAACATATTTGTCTATCTTTGCAAACGACAAGAACTTAGTAAACTTTCCTGTTCAAACGCTTGATATTAATATGGGCAAAAATGTTTTAGGGACAAACTCTCACATTTGGACAGCAAATCATGCTTTAGTAGAGTTTACATCATACAAGTGAAAGTCTTTGGCTAAATCAGCGAACTCTTCCTTCACAAATTTTATAATATTTTCCATAAATTCTATTGGATTGGTTATAGCGTCTTTTAATCATTCATAAATATTATTCCACTCATCAGGACTTAAGATTGTTTTTAAAGTTTGTTCTAGTTCTTGGATAATTTGTTCACATGCCTTATCTATTCACTCTTTGATTGCAATCATTCATTCTATTATTCATCAGTCTATGATATAATCTTTGATTTTATTTCATTCTTTGTTTGTAAGGTTATCCAGCTCTTCTATTAATTTTAGGAACTCTTTGCTATTTTCATATTCAAGATTTGCTTGTTCAAAAGCCATTCGTTCAAACTTATCTAATATATTATCATACTGAATCAATAAACCTTCTTGTAATTCAGTTCTATTCAATGATTGAATTTTCAAATATGTTGCTCTCAAATCATCTCAAATATTTCTTCATCACAAAAATTTCTTGTAGTTTGAATCAAGAATCTCTGATTGATTAGATATTTCTTTACTTTTTTGGTCAAGTTCTTTTATTTGTAAATCGTTCATTCTTATATATTATTAATTATTTCTTCAGCATTCTTTAGATCATTTTCTTGTTCAATTATATTTTCTATTTTGACTATTTTTTCTATAATATTTGAATTATTCATCTTTATTTTATCATTATTCTTGCTTACAATAGTTAGATAATTATTTACTAATACCATTATTTTTTCCTCATCAATACTATTATTTCAAAGAATAATTTCATCTATTATATTTTTTGGCACCCCAATTCCATTTAGTATTTCTTCTAGATACATTTTATTTTTATTAATTATATATTTATTATTA
>JAZHDC010000034.1:0-6925 GCA_036541305.1 Candidatus Absconditabacteria bacterium | reverse complement strand
TTGGAACTCATAGTGCTAACACTACTAGTCCTTTGATCCCACTTATTCTAATAGTAATCGGTTTTGTTACAAGCTTTTTGTGAAGTGTTTTTGTATCATGAATATATAATTTGATAAATTCTGACAAATACTACGATCTTACCAAAATGTTCAAAATATCATTATCATTGAATGTAATAATATTCTTTATATTTGTATGGTTATATATTTTATTTTACAATAATATGGACTTGTTATATATGATTCTAGCATTCCATGTTATTTTCTCAATATTCATCAATGCTTCAATGATCGAATCTATGAGCAACCCAAATTATACTTGAGTATATTTGATCTGAGCAACAATGTGAATTTGTCTATCTATATTAATATTTGCAATAGTATTCAAACTTTCAGATAGTCAATTCAAAGAAGCAAAAGTATACTTAATTACTCTACCACCTCTACTGTGATACACTCTAATTCCATTATGTATTAGTTTGTGGGAAAAAATGTACTTCAAATTTTATGAAATGTGAAATAATTTCTTGTATTTACCATCACTAAATGAAATTATGGTTCATGAAGAAGAATTGGATGAAGTAAATGTAGATTAAATTTAAATCAAATAATAGATAAAATGATATTGTACCACATAAGTTTTTTGATAAAAATAATAGTTTGATCACTTATAATATATTTTATTTATCCCAAAATAAATGTATACCAAGAACCTATGTTTGCAATACCAGCAGTACTTTTGTGAATATTTTTCTTGATTTGGTGATTGTCTTTTTTCATAATATATATTTCCAAAAAAATCATTTCTCAAAAACCAAATATTGTAATAGCATCAAATAGCTTCAAACTATCACTATTTTTTTCATTATTTATTATATTGAATTTAATATTGATAATAATGCATAAATGGACAAAGTTAATGTGATTTTGACTGCTTATATTATTTGTAGTTTTACAAATTTTAACAATAAAAGATGAATAATATAGAAATAGTTGAAAAATCTACTAAACAAGTATTTGATCCAGAATTCCCATTTATAGATATTTATACTATGGGCCTAATATACAATATTCAAATCAATGAAGAACAAAAAGAAGTCTTAATTACAATGACTTTGACTTCACCAACTTGCCCTATGAGCGAATTAATTCAACAACTAGTAGTAGATCAAGTAGAATCTGATCTAAAATGATACTCATGCAAAACTGAATTATCCTTTGAACCTGTTCGACAGCCAGATATGATAAAAGATGAAGATATAAAAAGAATGTTTGAATAGTAAATAACTAAAATGACAAATATTGAAAAACGACAACCTCTTATAGATAGATTTATATATTGGAACAGTCAAATAAACTTATCTGCAATAAGAACTCCACAAGAAATATACAAAAAACATATTCTAGACTCATTGGAAATCAATGAAGTTTTTGAATTTGAAAAATGAAAAATTTGTATAGATGTATGAACTTGATGATGATTCCCACTACTGCCTGTAGCAATATCTAATCCTCAATGTAATTTTGTATGATTAGATGCTACTCAAAAAAAGATAAAAGCAGTGCAAGATACAATCAATCATTTGTGAATACAAAATGCAACTACAATTTGGTGAAGATCAGAATCTCAGCTTACCAAATATGATTATGTAATGGCTAGATCTGTTTCATACATAGATAAACTTTGGAAAAATATTAGTAACTTGTGAAAGAAATGAACAATTTTTATATTATACAAAATGTTATCTGAAGAACATGAAGATATATTAGCTTTATGTAGAAAACACAACCTAACTATTATAAAAGAACATAAATATACACTACCCCAGGATGAAGTTACAAGAATAATTTACATAATAAGAAAAGGATAACCCTTTCGAGCCATCCTATTTCCACAAAAAATTTGCCTAAACAATAACCATACCCTTTTCTAAACTTTTTGTGTTTATATTTATGCCATATAATAGTGGGTTAAGATATAAAAGTAATCATATTATACATATTATAAAAAATAAAGTCAATACTAAGACACATAAAAACTAAAAATCTATTTACAAATATTAAAAATTCAGAAAAAAATTTATTTTGTAATTGAAAACAATGGAAACAAGCAGAATTCTTGATGTAGCAGAAAAAATGTTTTTTGCTAAAAGATATACTGATGTGAAATTAGACAATATTGCAAATGAGCTAAACATAAAAAAACCTAGTCTTTATCATTACTACGCAGACAAAAAGTCCTTGTATGTAGCAACATTGAAAAACTCTGAGA
Source organism: Candidatus Absconditabacteria bacterium (assembly GCA_036541305.1). Taxonomy (GTDB): domain Bacteria; phylum Patescibacteriota; class Gracilibacteria; order Absconditabacterales; family Absconditicoccaceae; genus JAZHDC01. The sequence continues at coordinate 4,653 of JAZHDC010000034.1, read as the reverse complement.
AAAAATATATTCAAGGAATGAAATCTGTAATGAAAGAAAACAATCTAAACAATTTCATACTACGATATTTAGAGTTTCCCTATAAAAGCAAAAATCTATTTTGAATAGCATTTCAGCAACAATTTTGCATTGACGACCAAATCAAACTCCAGATTTTGAAATGAAAATTTCACATAATGGAAGAAATCAAATTATTTCTCAAAGATTACTGATTATCTGATATAAAAATATATTTGATTATGAATTTACTAGAAAAATTGTCTCAAAACAACTGTATAGAAGGGAACTGTCTAAAATATGAATTGTGAGATTTATCCAATGAAATTGAGAAATTAATTAGGTAAAATAGAAAATATATTATAATTGCATCAAGAAACTCTTGCAAAATACTAAAAAATTGTTATATAAGCACTAACAGACAGAGACGACAAACAGGAAAAGCCAGAAAAACCAAAGGCGTGATCTTTGACAATTGTCTATCTTCTGCCTCTACCTATTTGGTAGAACTGCAAAAACGCAGTGGGTGTTTATACCAACTGCAACGGGCCTAGCTTTATTCAAGCAGGCCCTTTTTTGTGAATAGGAGATAGGAAATAGTAAATAGTAGTAATAATAAAACATTATAAACAATCGCAATTTCCAATATACTAATACTGTTGCATCCCTTCTTTAGTCTTCCCCGGTTTAGATTATAGCGATAGTAAATAGAACATAGTAGATTTGTTCTAAACAATCCCCAATCTCCTATCGCAATCGCAATATCCTAGATTGCAATTCATAACAATATTTAATCAAGTGGAATCTCTGGGAAGGACGAAAGGAAGGGTGCAATCATTATAACAATCTCCAATCTCCTATCGCTATCGCTAAATAGCTATTGCGAAGCAATCCTGCTATTGGGAACCAATTGCATTTAATCCAAAAATAATTATAAAAGGATGTACGAAGAGTAAATAAGTGGTTGTTGTAATCATGCCAATTGCGAGATCGAGCATAACTTGCTTTGGATATTTACTCTTCGTACTTTACTACCTGGTATTCCAGGTTTTTTTTTATTTGTAAAAAATATTATTATATAGTTGTCAATAATTCAGTAACAACTTGATTGAACAAATCCATTCAATTATCTGTAAGTGCAAATCAATTCAAAGTTGTCACAAGTAATCAGTTATTCTCATATTCATCTATCAGTTCTTTGTAGCTTGGTACCAATACATCCACAAATTCTTGCAAATCTCCTACTCATTCTTGAGTTCTTAGGGACAACATAAATTTTTCTATCAAATAGTCTTGTTGTGTCAAATTTTGTACTGATTTTTTGTCAATAAACTCTCATTTCAGATAGTTTTTCATTGAAGAAGTATTTTTGAAACGGACTCAGTAACTGCCCTTCTCTACTTCTAATCATATTGATTTGAGATTGGTATTGTTTTCAAGTTTTTTATCTTTGTTGGTTAAAAAAGAAGAACTACTTACTCCTATTCCAATATAATTTTCCATATTCCAATATATTTTATTGTGTAAACTTTGTTTACCTGTATTGGAAAAATTAGAAATTTCATACCTTTTTAGGTTAGAGTTCAACAATATACTTTTCAAATAAGAAAATTCTTCATAAATTTCATCTTCACTACCAAATAAATTACTCTGTAAGTTTTTGTTACCATACCAAGGACTTCATGGAAATAACTCCAGAGTATAAAGAGATATACTATCTGTAAAACCACTACTTACAAAATCTACAAATATTTTTTGCTTTTTTTCATCCCACAAAACTTTATTTCATTTTTTATCTTCTTTGAACCTACCAAAAGCAATAAAATCAAAATTAAATACATTGTTTGTTTCTTTTATAGATGGAAGTTTTCTCAAAAACATTAGCAAAGTATTGAAATTATAATTTCTTCAAGATTTTGTAAGTATTTCATCATCAAAACTCTGAATTCCTATGCTATATCTCAATCTAAAAAAATCTTTATATTTTTTGTTCAAACAACTTATCATATCAATTACTTCTTCATAAGGATAAGGGTTAAGTTCTATTCCCACTTCTTCTAAATATTCAAGATTAAATTTATCTTTTATAAAATCTAATATCTTCATAATATTATCCAATCCTAATGTTTGTGGTGATCATCACCCAAAATGTATAGTTTTTATTTCTTCTTGTGGGAAAATGTTACTCCAAGATTCTAGTTCGTTAATGATTCAGTTGGTATAATCGTCAAAGATGGGAACATTATTAGCCTCACCGTCCAAAGGTATCATAAAAAAACTACAATAATCGCACTTTTGTTGACAAAAGGGAATATGAATATATATTGAAAACATATAATTAATTAACTATATAAAGTAAAAATACTATACAGATTTTTTTGGAAATTTAAAGGAATATATAATCTAAATTATTGAACCAACCATGAAAAAATTACAAAATACTTTTCTCCCAAAATATTCTTACTTGCTATAAAATCTCAAATTGTATACAAAGCGTAATCTTTATTTTTATTTTTCAACTCAAGCATTCTGACTTTCAGAATATCTATTAATCTACTTTCTACAATAGAATAATCCACTCACACCAAAGATAAATTTCTAAAATGCTTTGCAAAATGTTGCAACAATTTTACAAAGTGATTAGAGATATCCTTTTCAGAAAAAATACTTATTTTGGAAAACAACTCATTACTTTCATACCTATCTAGTATGGAATTTAATTTACCTAATAAAAGAAGATGATGGTGCTCAATATTAGATTTAGCATCAGCTTTTTCACGCTCTTCATCAAAGTTCATATCAATTCAAGAACTCATCACGTCAGATAATTGATTGGATATATTCACTCATAGAGTAACTATTGAACTATCTTCCTCTAGTATCAAATCATCTCTTTCTAAGAAAACTGCATTTGTTTCAACAACCATTTTGTTTTATTTTTATGTATTAAATATCATTATTAAATATTTTTAGATATCTTTCACCTCATTGATAATCTACAGATAATTGAGATATTTCATATTGTAACTGTAATATTAACATTGTCTTATTGTGAAAATGCAAATGAGAACTTAGTCTTTTAAGCAATTCTGAAATTTTCCTTATCATAGGTCAAAATTGATCCTCATATGAATACAGTTCTATTTCCAAAGATATTTCTAACAAATCTACAATATCTTGAATAAAATCATCAGCTTTTCCCAAAGAAAAACTACCACTTATCTCTGATTTTGTCAATAAATCATTTATTTTGTTATACTCTTCATCAAATTTTTCATGTAATATTGTTATTTCACAAACATCTTCAGATCACTGCAAAAAATTAAGAACAGGATCTAACATATTTTTTACATTATCAGTTAGTTTCAATAATATTCATTTCTCTCATACTTGCTCTTGCTTTATTGAATTTATATGTGAACTCATAGGTAATTATAACAATATAAACAGTAAAATAAATATATCTAATTTGAATAATATGTCAATAGATTTTAGTGTGATAGTATATAAACTCTACTAATACAATTAATTCTATTTTACATTACCTAAATAAACATTATTCAGTCATGCTTTCTTTCATATACTATAAGCAACATTGAGGGCTTCAATGCTAGTAGGTAACCTGTCCAACATTTTGTAAGTGGGGAAAAATCAGCTAATATGCCAAGGAATATCTACTCACATTTTTGCTATATACTCAGCTATTTGAGTCAACTCTTCAGTAGAATTATTCAATCATGGAATCAATAATGTTGTAATCTCCATCCAAATATTCTTTTTGTTTGCTACATACTGAATATTTTCCAAAACTGGCTTCAAAGATCCTCAAATATACTTTTTGTAAAAATCATCAGAAAAACTCTTCAAATCAAAATTCACTGCATCTACCAGACCATCCATATACGACCAAAACTCCTTACTCATATACCCATTACTCACCAAAACCGTCTTCAATCCATTTTTCTTCGCCAACAAAAAAACATCGTGAACATACTCAGCAAATATAGTAGGTTCATTGTAAGTTCAAGCTACCATGCTTACATTATGTTCTTTACAAAAATTGATTATATCTTGGGGTTTCATATCCCAAACCTGCCTTTTACTATTATCTTCATATTTTGTTTGTGAGAGAGAGTAATTTTGGCAAAATTTACATTTGAAATTACATCAGATACTACCAAAGGAAAGTACATACTCTCAAGGATAAAAGTGATACAAAGGTTTTTTCTCAATTGGATCAATATTCACTGCATTCATTCTTCAATATACTTTCAGATCCAATTCTCAGTTAACATTTTTCCTAACACCACAAATTCAATAATGAGATTCAGCGATTTTGCAATAATGATTACATGCAGTACATACTACATTATTATCACCAGTCTTTTTATACAAAACAGCTTTACACATTGCATCATTTCATTATATAAAAATTATTCTATCCTAATAAAATATTTAATTATATAATATACGAAACTATGAAAAAAAGCAAATTATATGCTTTATAATTGGTTACCTCAAAAAGGACTGATATAAGAAGTTATTACTACCAAATCAAATCCTTTTATAAATGCATAATCATATGAAATTAATGAAATACAATTCTCAGTATTTGAGATGGCAATAAGTTTTTATTATTTATATAATTATCTAATT
>JAZHDC010000033.1:0-7006 GCA_036541305.1 Candidatus Absconditabacteria bacterium | reverse complement strand
GCGGCCTGGGCCGTTGACAAGGGCGTCTTCGTCATCTCCGACGAGATCTACGACCTATACTATCTAAAATCCTTAATTTGCTGCTATTCCAATATAAAATTTAATGCTATTTAAATTATATTATTTCAATATTATTATCATAAATTATGATTATTTTTTATTTTAATTATTTTATTGTCTAAAGTGTATAAAATTACTTATTGTTGATTTCTATGAAAAATTATTTATAATATTTATATTAGTTTGATAAAATTTATGAATAATGTGCTGTTGTTATGGAAAGAGTTGATAGATTGAAAGAGAAATACCCATTGCAGAAGTGATCTCATAATCCTTACTTAAGGACTATTTCTGAGAAGATTGAAAAAATTGATAATGAAATTATTTCATTTTCTCAAGTATTGAAAGAGTTGATGATTGAGTATGACTGAGTTTGATTAGCTGCTCCTCAATTAGCTGTCAATAAAAGAATAATTGCTGTTTCTTTGATGAGATATAAATGAAGAAAAAAATACTTTGATGATGTGCATTTGATTATTAATCCACAGATAATTGACAAATCTGAAAATATGAATGTTGACGAAGAAGGATGTTTGTCTTTCCCTTGATTGTATGGAGAGGTGGATAGATTTGACCACATTGTAGTAAAGTATATAGATTTAGAAGGAACAGAGTATGTGAAACAGTTTAGTAAGTATAATGCAAGAATTTTGCAACACGAAATTGATCACCTAGACGCGGTATTGCTTCCTGATAGACTAAAGAAAAAACCACCTTTAGACTTAAAGAAGTTTTTGAGCATCAAAAAGAATAATTTATAAAAATTAAATATTGCTTATTATAATTTGATTTTGGCAATTATAGATTAGTTTTGCTGGACATTGATTTTCTCAAATCCCTGGATCTAGAAAGTTTTCAAAAGCTTTTAATTTTTTTTCTCAAATAAAAAATACAAAGCAAGTATTGATTGATTGGAGATATAAAGGAGATATTGTAATTCTGTTTTTTGGTAATTTCGGTGAATCATTAATTTGTAAGTAACTATTTGATTTGTCTTTCAATATTTGATGTTTTGGGAAAATTGATGCAATGTGTCAATCTTCTCCAACTCAAAATAGTCAAATATCTATAAATGGAAATGATTTTGTATAATCTTTACTAATGTTTTTTGAGTTTATGTATATTTTTTTTATTTGAGAATCTTTGATAAGCTTTTTTTCTACTAACTTATCTAAGAAAATTCCCTTTAAAAATCAATAATTACTGTAGTTATCGTCAAAAGTTACGATTCTTTCGTCTACAAAACCAAAGTTGATTTTCTCCCAGATTGATTTGTCTATTAGGTGGCTATTCTCTTCTAAGTGTTTGTAAAAGCTCAAAATTGAGTTTCATCAAGATAATCAAATATTAATGTAATCTTTTTCTCACATTTTTTCCAAACTGTTTACAAGTTCATCAAAAATATATTTATTTAGTATTTTTTCATCTGTTTCAATAATTAATTTCATATTTTTATATTATGAGTTAAACCATTTTTTTCCGTTTTTCATTATTTTTTTACAAGGTAGTTCAGGTCCATATGATCATTGAGAGTATTTGTAAACCATTGGGCAATCGTTATTGCAGTTGATTATATTGTCTACAATTTTCCATGATTGTTCTATAATTTTCCATGGAGTGAATAGCGTCGCATCTCACATAATCAAATCTTTGACTAATCTTTCGTAAGAACTTGTGCCTTGTTTATCTAGAAAAAACTTTGAGTTTACATTTTTTATATTATTTTTTCAGATTTCTTTTATGTTGAAGTTGATGTTTATGCTTTCATCAGGAGCTACTTGGATAATTATTCTATTTTGAGTAATTTCTCATTTTTGGTTGAATAAGTTTTTAGGAATAGTTTTGAATTCAATTACGACTTTTGTTTCTTTTTTTCACAGTTTTTTTCAAGTTCTCATATATATAGGTACTCAGTCAAATCTCCAATTATTTACGAAAACTTTCAATGCTACAAAGGTTTCTGTTTTGGATGTCTTTTTTACTCCTTTTTCTTGTTTGTATCATTCATATTGTCATAGTACTATATCTTTATTAGTAATTTGTTCTATTCATATATTTTTCAATACATTGTATTTACTTTCTTTGATGTCTTTAGAGTCTAGGCTGTTTGGCATTTCCATACATATCAAACTTAATACTTGGAAAAGATGATTTTGCAACATATCTCTAATTGCCCCGTTTTCATCATAGTACTCTCCCCTGTTCTCTACTCAGATCTCCTCACTAGCTGTAATTTGGATGTTGTCAATGTACTTATTGTTCCAAATTGGCTCAAACATTATATTTGAGAATCTAAATGCCGTAATGTTTTGTATAGCTTCTTTTCACAAATAGTGATCAATTCTAAATATCTGATTTTCTTGAAAAATTTTTAAAATTCACTTATTCAGCTTTGTAGCACTGGCAAGGTCGTGGCCAAAGGGTTTTTCAAATGCTATTCTGGTTATCATCTGGTGTAATCCACTTTTTTTGAAGTAGGTAAGTGTTTTTATAAAGTATTGTGGGGAAATTGACAAATATACTATTATTTCAGTGTTTTTTCAATAATTAGATTTTAGATAATTTTCTAAATTATAGTAATCTTGAATTTTATCTATTTCTAAGTTGAAATATTGAAGTTTTTTGAAAAATTGGTCTTTAGTTTTCTTAGTAGTTCATTTTGAGTATTCTTTAGTGTTGCTGTATACAAAATCAACAAACTTCTTTTTGTCAAAATTTCTTCTTCAAATTCAGATAACTTCTGTATTGGAAAATTGTTTTTCAGCAATTATATTGAAAAGTGCAGGGAAAATCATTCTTTTTGCTAGATCTCAAGTAGAGCCAAATATTATAAATACAGTTTTTTTATCCATTTTATATATTTACATTAATAATGATTAAAGGAGTTTATACAAAAATTAGTTTTAATATCAATCTAATTTTCAATTATCTTAGTTGATTAAGATTGAAAATTAGAAGATAGAAATTGGATATAGCAGATAGTGAATTATTATTACTGCTTGTTATTTGTAATTTTCCTAATCATTCAAATTATTTTCTATTGCAATTTGTAAGATAATATGTTATATGTATTCAATATTTATTCTTATTCAATAATAATAATGATTTATGTTCTTTGAATTTTCGACTTTTTATTTACTTTTGCTGAGTATTTACAAGGTTTCAATAAAAGTGTAGTAGTTTTTGTTTTTTGATGAGTTTCATTATTAATTGGTTTTTTCTTACTAAAGTTTTGATTGAGAAAGGTTAGTGAAGACATCAATGATTGAGTTTGAGTATTTTCTATTTTTTTTGCTTGTCTATATTTGTTGTTTATTGCATGAGTAATAATTGCTCATTTTTTTGATCAAATTACTGCCTTGTTAGGAAGGGTTTTTTAGTTGTTATTTTCATAGTATTTTTTATGATTAAAAGTTATTCAAGATAAAGTTGAAATGACTATATTTTTCACTTTATTTATAATTTTTCATGAATAAAACTATCCACAAGATAAGAACGGAATAGAAAGAAACCAAATCTAGATTTACCAATTATTTAATAAAGCTCTGGTTCCTAGCCGTTAACAAAAAAAGCTTTTTTCTTGAATTTGAAAATTAAATAATTACTATAATCAAGTTTATTTATTTTATAGAAAAGTATAGATGAAAAAAATATTGCTAATATGAATAATTGCCTTTTCAGTATTGTCACTAAGTGGATGCTGAAATAATAATTGAAAGGATAATTCTAGAGAAAATTCGTCAGTTTTAAATTCTAATAATAAAGAAATGGTAAAAGAATGAGATTTTGTGTTGGTGGACTATGTGTGAAAATTGGATGATTGAACAGTATTTGATACTAGTATTGAACAAGCAGCTAAGGATGCATGAATATACAATCAACAAAGGCCTTATGAGCCACTAGAATTCCAAGCTTGATCTGGGCAGTTGATAAAATGATTTGATCAATGAGTATTGGGAATGAAATTGTGAGAGACAAAAGATTTGACAATTAATCCGCAAGATGGATATGGAGAAGCTGATCCAAGTAAGATTTTGAAGCTTTCTGTATGAAGTTGAACTCAAATCTGAGGATATAGTTTTGCCTTGTCAAAAATTGATTGAAAAAATGCAACTTTAGATTTCAACCATCAACTTGCTTGAAAGAAGTTGGTATTTGATGTTACAATAATTGAAAAAGTTAATTGAACTGGAGAGGAAATCGTTGCATGAGATACGATTAAAGTTGATTATGTATGAAGACTTGAAGATGGGACATTGTTTGACACAAGTATTGAAGAAATTGCTAAACAATGATGACAATATGTTCTTTGAAGACCATATGAGCCATTAGAGTTTACAGTATGAGCATGACAAATGATAAAATGATTTGATAGTTGAGTAGTATGAATGAAGATTTGAGAGAAAAAAACTATGACTTTGAACCCTGAAGATGCATATTGACAGGCAAATCCAGAATATTTCAAGGAGTATTCGCAGTGAGCACAAATTACCTTATTGCCTTGAGCGCCAACTATCTCTCAAGTTGGAGAGGACTTTATTGAAGTTGATATGAACCATTTTCTGGCTTGAAAAACTCTTATATTCCAAGTTACTGTAAAAGAAATTAAATAGTTTAATACAATAAACAATCTAAGAAAGACTTTACCTAGTGTTTAGTCTTTTTTTGATATAATTAATGTAAATAATTCAATAAATGATTAATTTCTTTAATCTTAATATTGCAATTGAGATTCAAAATATTATTATTAACTATTTATTATTTTATTATCAAATATGAAAAGAAAAAACTTATTGTGAATTATGTTGTTAGCTTGAAGCCTTGTATGCACTGCCTCACTAACATATTGAGCTACTGCAAATTTAGATGGAGATTTATTAGTTGCTAAATTTGAAAAATCATTGGATAAAAGATTGTCTAAATTATCCACTGAGGAAAAGATTGATAAGATAAATGATTTAGATGAGAAGATGGATTTAATATTAGATAAGGTATATTCTTCAAGTAATAAGAATGCTTACTATTATCTTGATATATTGTATTCATTCAAAGACTTGCTAGATGAACAAAGAACTGAAATCAAAATGGAGACAATTAAAGATAAGTTAGAAAATATTAATCTAAGCGAACAAGAAAGGGCTGATTTCAAAAAAGCTATGTTAGATTTACAATCTATTGTTAACTGAAAGATTCAAAATACATTTGCAAAGTCATATTTTGAATCACTAAAACAATTGAAACTACAAGATGAATGAGAAATGTCATTGTCAGCATGATTGAAACAATCAATACTTTGAATCCCTATGAGTTATGGGTTTAAATTAGATTTAACAGATTATAGTTCATTTGCAGATTTTATAGATAGTAAAATTGATTGAAAGCTATCTTGAGAAGTAACTGTTAAAGATGGAACAAATGATATGGATATAAAATATTCTATGATGTTCTCAATGATTCAAAAGAATCTAATGAAATATTACAAAATATCTGATTTGGAAACTACTTGATGAGAGAGTAATCCAACATTTTGAAAAATCGTAGAACTATTGGAATTAATAGAGAAAAAGTGAAAATACGTAATGTTAGAAGAAGAATCTCAAATAAATATGGTAGCTCTTTCAAATGTATTTTCAATGTTCACTGCAAGTTGATTGAACTCGATTGCAAAGCAAGATTTGATTATTCCTTTGAAAAAAGTAGACAATAAAATCTATTTTATACCATCTATCAATCTAGTAAAATTATTTGTTTTGAATGATTTGGAAGCAGATAGAGAGTATTATGATATGGTAGAGCGAATTCTGCAATGATGAGAAGAGTTGTTGCCTTATATTATTATTTGAACTGAAAATAAAATATGATATGAATTCCTATGAGATGTGGATGTTAATTTTGAATTATTGTTCGATACTAATGATATAAATTCTATAAAATTTGACTTAGTACCAGAAGACTTATCTACTTGAAAATGATTTGATTTTGAGTACAAGAGATGAAAATCTTTGAACTTTGATTTTGATTCTAAAAGTTTTAGTGAAACAGTTGCAATAGATTACAAAAGTGAATTAAGTTCTACTTGAATAGAGTCTATTAATTGAACAATCTTAGTAAAATCATGAGATGATACAATTGTAGATTGATCAATTACCCTTAAAGATAATATAATTGAAGGTGACTGTATTATATCTTGACTAGAAAAATTTATAATGAAGTTAACTTGAAAAACAAATAATGAATGAGAAGTAACAGAATATAAGTTAACTTGACAGTCTTCATTATTTAATATGGAGATATCTAATAGTGATATGTCTAGAAAAGTAATATTTACTTTCAACGATAATGATTCTGCAGCAGTAGGATTGTCCTTGGTAGTTGGTAAAGATTCTTGAGTTGTGAAATCTTGGGATTTCAAGTTTACACTAAAAGCTGATGAAGTAACCTTTGCTATTGCAAATGCTATGAGTGATTGAGACATTTCGTGACAAACTATACTAAAAATAGCAGGAATCACTTTTATGAAAGCTAATACTACTTGAACATATTCACCTAAGAATTTGGTAATGAATACAGAATATTCTATAGATAGTGGAAAAGCTTCAAAATATTATTGAGCACCATCGTTAGTAGAAAAGTTATCATGAAACATTGATATTGTTTATAAAGATGTAGATGGACTAATTGATTTTGCTTTTGACTTTGCGCTAAAAGATTCTTCAAAGCTAATGGATATGTACTTTAAGATTGTAAGCAAAAGTAAACAAACAAAATTTGAGTGAGAGGTGAAAGCTCCAACTGATTATGAAACAATGAGTATTCAAGATTTGATGTATTAGTATTATATATATATTTATAGTAAAGCCATATCTTCGGGTATGGCTTTTTTTATAAACACCGACGCCTACGTGCCTGAAGTGGGCATCGCCACGGCCCTCGAGCGGGCCTCGCT
>JAZHDC010000032.1:0-7028 GCA_036541305.1 Candidatus Absconditabacteria bacterium | reverse complement strand
AACAAAAGGAATCAATGTTAACTCAGAATATCTAAAAAAAGCTACAACCAAAAAAATTATCATAATAGGAGAAGCAAGAATTGTTGCTAAAACTTTTTGTCAAGTAGCTTTTGTTATAGCATTCCACAATCCAAGTGTAATAGCCATTCATCATGCTAGTATAAATAACTGGATTAGATTGATATTTACAGGTCACAAAGACAAATTCATATTGAAGAATCATCATTGAATATGTTTTGGAAAAAATACTTTCATTTTGATTATACAAGCAAATAAATGATATTACTTTTTTTTATTAAGTTTACTTATTATTGTTTTCAATATTATAAGTAAAAAAATCAATTCTACAACAATAATTGCAAAAAAAGTTTCTTCTATCAAAAATGCAAATAATGCAACAAATAATCAAAAAACATATAATAGTAAATACTTTTTTATCATCTTATTTTACATAATTATTTCAAACTACAATAGTAATATTATCTCAATAAGTATTACTTCAGGTCAAGACTTCATCAATATTAAAAAGCATTCTTAAAGTAGAAATTGTATTTTCATATGATCAAGTTCAATTAACATATATTACATTTTTATCTTGGGGCTGAGAAGCATTTTCTACTTGAGTTACATTAAATCAGTTATTTTTTAGAGTAACAGCTAAATCACTTGCATGAGCCTTTTTGGAAATTTTACGATCAACTCAATTAAGTATTCTAATTTCAGCGTTTTCATTTAGAAAATCTTGATTGTAAATTACAATATAAGCAAAATCATGTATATATTTGTAATAACTAATATTTCATGCTTTAGCTCATTGCGGTAAAATTACTGAAGCTCATCAAAACTGTGCTCTATCTGGATAATAAAGAAAACATCATGACGTCATCAACTTAAAGCTATTTGAATTACACTCTGCAGTAAGAACAAAAGAGTAAAAGTTTTTCAGATTATCTAAATATTGGGCCATTCAAATAATGTTTTTTATACTAATATTTGTATAAACCATCTTGTTATATGTTCAATATATTTCTTTCAACTTAGATATACTTGCAACATTTTCAGGAGAAAGCAATTTGTTCACAAGTGCTTTTATTACAAGTTGTTGTCTATAAGCACGAGAAAAATCAGATGTTGAATGTCTTGATCTTACATATTTTAAAGCAGTATTTCCATCTAAAGTTTGCAATCATTTTTTGATAGAAAAAGTCATGTATCATCAAGTTTCATTTGGGTACTCTCTATCTACTAAATCTTGAGGAACATTTATTTCTACTCATCATACAGTGTCAATAAGAGACTTAAATCAGGTAAAATCAATTAATGAATAATAACTAATTGGAACTCAGGTAATTTCAGTTACTTTTTTTGACAACATTTCAGCCGCTTTATCCAGGTTTTTTTCCGTATAATAGGCATTTGCAAATAGTCAATTGATTCTTCATGTTGTTCCAGATGGATATTTTACATACAAATCTCTAGGTATAGAAAGAAATGAAACAGATCCAATTTTGGGACTGTAGGATGCTAGCATTATTGTGTCAGAAAGATAACCTCATTGGTGATTATCTCATCAATATCATATTATCAAAACATTTATTTGTCACAAAGCATCTTCTTTTAGTGGCTCTCACACTTTTTCTGACATATACTTCATAGAGTAAACTCCAATTTGCTTTACAGCAGTTTTTGTCCACTGTACAGCATATCAAGAAAAATATACTATAAAAAAAGTAGCAACTATAATTAATAAAGTATTTATGATTGATGAAGTTTTTAGACGGAACTTAAACAAATCTAATAGGTTCTTGTACTCTCTAACATCATGAACTTTTCTCTTCTTAAATGACATAATTCACTTATTTTTTTAAATATCAAAATTATTTTGTTTTTTTTATTGTATTCATAATAATAGTAATATTATTCTTGTATTTCAGGTATTGAAATGTCAAAATTTTCCATTGGTATTTGACTCTCATCAAACTCATAGTTTTCCATTGGTATTTCTTGAGATCAATCAACAGGCATCATTCCCATTCACATAATCTCTTCAATTTTCTTAGCTCATTCTGGCGATGTTAGTTTTAATTGAGCTCACTCACTTGATAAATACTCTAATGAAGTAGATATATTATATCAGTTTCACTCTGCGATTAAAGTTCATTTTAAATCATAAAACCCATTATTGCTTTTAACATCAAAATCTCAAGCTAAGTTAATCATCTCCAAAGAACCTTGATAAACAAGAAAAGAAGACTTATAGTTTTCTCAATTCTTATCAATATCAACACTTACTTTTACTCAATCATTTACTGAATTCAAAACTAATGAAGTTTTATTATCTGAGATAGTTCAAGTAACATCTACAGCTCAATTTACTGACAATTTTTGTATTTCTACAACTGTTCATTCAGAGTCAGAAACTTTTACAGCTAATGTAACTAATAATTTAGATAGTTCATCTTTCATAATTGCTTCTTGTTCTGGAGTGATTTGATCAACTTCTCACCCATTTAATTTTTTCAAAGATTCTAGTTGATTAATCTTTTTCATCAATTCTACAAACTTATCATTGTCTAATGTTACTACAAATACTTTTGTATCTCATTCCATTTTTTCTTCCAAAACTTTCATGATTACATTTTCTTTTGTCAATCTCATTACATCATTAATGAAATTGAATATATCATCAGGATTAGTTATCATAACTTGTGATGATGATTGATCAGCAGGAATTTCAAACAACTCTAACCAAACTCATTTAAAAGGAGCAAAAGAAGACAACATCATCTCAGTAGATGGATTATTTGCATCTTGTGCTGTTAACTCGTTTAGTTTAGCGTATAGTTTTCAACCAACTAAACTCATCAATAAATCTGCATCTATATTAGCATCTATTGATTGTCATTGGGCTATTCATTTGATTTTTCAATTTAGCTTAAATATTCACTCAAACAAAACGTCTTTTAGATTATGAGTTGTTGCATAGTCATTTGGCAAAGATGTCTTTGAATCTAGTTCTAATTTTAGATTTCAAGTTCAAGCCGCAAATGGACTAGCAATATCAAAATCAATTCAAAAATTAATCTTTTCATTTTTGTGTTGTATATTGTTTAATTTTTTCAATGTAGCAACTTTGTTTTCCCAACTAGAAATAAAGTTTACATAAACACTATCAAATGAAGATTTTGTTGTATTTTTTGGAACTGGTTGATTTTGTGAGTCATCACTTCCCCACCACAAAAACTTGCATCATCACAAGAATACAAGACTTATCAAACTTAACATAATTAGTAACTTTTTCATTTTGTAATTTTTAATAATTGTAAAATATATAGTATACTTTAAATATAAAATGTGTAAAATCAAGAATAATTTAATAAATTGTTCAATCAGTTAGATTAAAAAGTGAATAGGTAACGTTGTTCTTTGGTTGATTATTCATTTCATAAATATATCTTCTAAACCAAGTTCTTTGTCTTTTAGCGTAACGATGTGTGTTAATTTTTAATCTTTCTACTGCTTGATCAAGCTCACATTTTCATTGCAAATATTCAACTATTTCTTTGTATCAAATACCACTCATAGATTGTAATTGTGGAGAGTATAATTTGTCAAGTAACATTTTCACCTCTTCTATCAAACCTATCTCTATCATTTCTCATATCCTTTTATCAATTTTATAGTTTGTGTCTTCTTTTTCTCTTCGTAATCATATCATTAACATTGGCCAATTAACATCTTTTTGTAATGCTAGATCAGTTTTTGTTTTTCAAGTTTTATGGTATATTTCTAATGCTCTAATTATATGTCTCAGACTTTTTGGATGAACTTTTTTTCATTCATTTGGATCTATTTGGGTTAACATATTATGTAAAACTCAAGGTTCAAGTAACTCTTTTCTTTCTAACATTTCTCTATAGTCCATATCAGGTGGAACCTGAGGCATATCAAAATTTTTATATATTGTATCAATATAAAGTCATGTTCATCATACAATAAAAGGAATTTTATTTCTTCATAGTATTTCTGGAACTAATCTAAGAGTTTCCTTTTTCCACTGAGCTGCAGTGTATGTTTCAGATGGATCCAAAAAGTCTATTTGATAATGAAGAACTTTTTGTCTATCAGTCAATGATATTTTATCCGTACCAATATCCATATATTTGAAAATCTGTCTAGAATCACTTGAAATAACTTCAATAGGAAAAAACTCACTAAGTAACATAGAAAGTCATGTTTTTCCAGTAGCTGTTGCTCATCGAATAACAACTACTCAATTAGGATTATTTAATTGAAATTTATTTATTTTTTCAATAACTTGTGGCAAAAAATCTTTGGTTTCCATATTATTGTAATTAATCAAAATACTATATAATATTACAATCTGCTAAATTGCGATAGCAATGGGAGATTGTAGTGGATTGCTACGCAATAGTGTGAGTTCAAGTTTGAGTCTTTAGTTCAAGGTTTAGACTTTATAATAATTCCCCTAGAACTTAAACTTAAACTTATTACTTGAACTATATACAATTTACTATGTACAATCTGCTGAATAGCGAAAGCGATTGGAGATTGTTGTGGATTATTATTACTATGTACTATATCCTATTGCAATATACTATAATTTAAGATAGGGGGCGAAAACGCCCCCTGAGGTGTGGGAAATAGGTGGTCGCCTATTCTCCTAGGTCTTGCAGTTTTTTGGGTTCTCGGATTTTCCAAATGGTTATGGACATTACCGTTTCCACTGCAAGCAATGATACTGCACCCTTTTGGGGTAAAATCATATTAATTATTTATTTAATTTAATCAATAGAATTATTATATTTGTTAAAAATCATTGTTACTTGTTGTTTGTAGAATTAAAATATATTTGAAATTATTAATTTATGACAATATTAATAATCTATACTAATAACTATTGCAATAACTATAAACTAAATTATTGGACTACTTCAACAAACGATTCATCTTGTGCAATTAAGTTTTCTCCATCAAATATTGTTACTTTTATCAAATGTTTTCATAAATCTAACTGCCACAATCAATCTTTTATTAAATCACCATCAACTGTCCAAATTACTTGATCATACTGAAAATTTGTTTCAATATCTAGTTTTACAACTTGTTGATTAATTTTTCTATACTCATTGATTTTGTAAATACTATTATTCAAAGGATTTACAATCTTCAAGAATTTATCTCATTGTGGTTTTATATCTATTGGTTTTGTGTCAAACTGATTTTTTTCAAGTAAATATACTATCTTCTTGAATATCTCTCAAGCTCAAGAAACTCAAGTAACTCATCTCATATTCTTTCAATCTTTATTTCAAACCCAAACTCAAATAATATAATTATCTGTATAACCTACTGCTACATTATCACTAAAATTTCTAGACGTTCAAGTTTTCACAAAAACAAATCTATCTGGAAAATCTAAATTAGAATCCAAGGGAAATGCTTTTAACTTGAAATATCTATTAGACAGTATTTGTTCGATCATATCAGTATATTTTTTATCAATTATCTTCTTACAGTTCAATGGTTCATCCTTTAATATTCTAAAATCACATAGTTCTCATCAAGAAGAAAATATTGTAAATGCCCTAGTTAGTTCGTACAAACTAATCTCTCAAACTCATAGCGTCAAAGCTAATCAATAGTAATCTTCACTTTGATTAAGAGTAGAAATTCACAATCATCTCAAAAAATTTAGCGACTTTGAAACTCATATCAGATCTTGCATTTTTACTGCTGTAATATTGAGACTTTGAGATAAAGCATGAGCAATAGTCACTTCTCATTCATAATCAAGTGAAAAATTTTTTGGATAATAAGTAAATCACTCCCAAGTTTTATATTGGGTAGGAATATCTAATACACTACTGTTTGGGGTAAGTCAGTAATCTCTAAATGCCAATAGATAAGTAAAAGGTTTGAGAGCAGAACCAACTTGTCTAATTGATGTTACAGCATCGACTTGTCATCAATCTCATTGGTAATCATATCATCAAATTAGTGTTTTAATCTCGTAACTATTTCTATCTACTACGAGTATTCAAAAATCACTTACATCTTTTGTTTGTAGGTTCCAAATTGCTTGTTTTCAAATATCTAAAATTTGATTTGACAAAGATAGGTCTACTGAGATTTGAACTTGATTATCAGGGAAAACATTGTTAGCTCAAATATATTGTAAGTCCTCTCATAGTGGCCAAAACCCCCTTTTAAAATTTTTTCATATATTTGCATATCTTTTTTTGATGTAATCTACTACATAAGGTAAATTATTTCACTGATATTTTTTGTAAATCAATTTTTCTGACAAAATTGAGACTTTTTCAGCTTCTGTTATTACTCAATTATTTGCTAGATGATTAACTAAAACTCAAAATCTAAATTTGAAATTATCATTTTGCTTAAGTGGATCGTACTTGTTTGGATTTTTTGGAATTACCAAAAGAGCTATAAGTTCGGATTTAGTAAGATTATTAATAGATTTGCCAAAATAATACCAAGAAGCACTTTCAAATCAATAATTCATATATCAAAAATTGATCGTATTCATATAGTTCTCTAAAATAGTTTCTTTTGAATAATGTATATTCAAGGATCTAGCTAAATAAAACTCTTTAAGTTTTTTCATCAAAGTTCTTTCCTCATTTAACCAGTTTTGATTTCTTATAAGTTGTGAGCTAATTGTAGATGCTCACTGGACAACTTTTCAAGATTTTATGTTGTAATATGTTGCTCTAGTCAAAGAAATAAAATCTAATCATCAATTTGTCCAAAATCTTCTATCTTCAATGGAAACTAAACTATCCTTCAAAAATTTTGGATAATCAGATAAGCTAATATATCTTGATCTATATCTGTTTGAGTTTATTAGTTCTCATATTTGATTTTTATCAGAATCAATAATTATTGTAGATAATGGAACTGAATTAAGCTTTACAAACAAAAAAAATGGAACAATCCAATATCAAATTATTCGTATAAAAAAAGCTATCAAAAAACCAATATAT
>JAZHDC010000031.1:0-7172 GCA_036541305.1 Candidatus Absconditabacteria bacterium | reverse complement strand
AACATATCATTTTTGTTCTTTGAGTAAGAAGATGCTGGTAGTTCAGAATTTTTTATACTTTTATCAATATTCTTTATCAAATAAGTCATCAATTCTACAGTGCTAGATTGAGAACAAAGATCATCAGATGTTAATTTTCTTCAATTTATGTAAATCTTTTTTTCTATATTATCCAACAACAATCAGCTTGAAAATTTATTTTGAAGTTCCAAATGATCTCAAATTTGAATAGTTCATGTATTAGATTTGCAAACAACGCTTTCTTTGGATAAAAATTCAGAATATTGTCAATAAGAAATGTTTTGTAAAATCTTCACTCAATCATGATTGTCATTATCCAACCATGAAGCATAATCTATACAGAGATTTGGATAATCATTCTTCAGTTTTTCCAATACATCTACAAAATTATCCCTATCTTGCATATATTTCATTACTATGATATATCATCATCAAATCTTTCAAGAATAAATTGGCATAATTCCTATTTTTCAATCAAAATTAAGTTTTTTGTAATAAAATTGAAAATCTTTACCAAACTTATTTCAACATTCTATCAAAGATAAAAATGAGCTAAATTTATTTATCTGAGATATAAACTCATTACTGGCACTTGTGGAAAAACCATCATTGTATAAATTTTTGAATTTTTCTAAAAGTTGCAGATTTAGTCTAGAAAAGCACTCTACAAATACATCATAGGTAGAATCTTTATAATTATCTTTGAGAAAATGATTATTGTCAAAATCTTGTAATAAATTATAAAATGATTCATTGACAAACTTATCAACATTGTTTATTCTATACTCATCTGCTATAGTAAATTGTTCAATTTTAGATGAGTCATTTTTCATTCATGAAAACACAAGAGCATAATCCAATGGCAACTCATTACAAACCAAAGCATTATCAAAAAATTCATCAAAAGGAATACATTTAGATTTAACATTATTCAAAAGCTCTAAAGTAGTATCTCTATTGAAGCTTTCGCAGAATGAAATCATTGGTAGTCTAGTATTCAAAAAAGAAAAATAAGAATTATCTCAAGATGAATTACCATCTCTAGAAATAAAATCAATTTTTCGTGCTAATAACATAACTTCATTGAATATCTCTGATTTTGTAAATTTATCATAATTATCTAGATCACTTGGATTGAGTTTGCCAATTAATATATAGAAAGACAAAGCAAAACAAGCTCCAAAACATCATGTAAAGCCAAGTCAATGTCATCTTGTTCACTCAGTCAAAATTGTCATCTCTAATCATTTCTCAAATCAATATTTTGATAATTCTTGTTTGATAAATGATAATATTTGTATATGCTTTTTGTGAATATTTGAAAACTCTATTAAATCATATTTATCATCATGGGTATTATAATTTATAACATTGTTAATAATAATATTTTCAGACTCAACAGTATTGATTCAAAGATACATTTTTAGTGGAAGCTTTGATTTTATACGAATATATCTTGATCTGTGACCAACTCAAATTGGACTCCAAGGAAACAAGAAATTACTACTAACTACAAGCTTGTGTGTCTGGAAAAACAACTCATAAGTAGATCTAAATTTATTCTGTAAACTAACTGAATCTAAACTTTGTCTATTCATAGAATGAGTTTAATTATAAATTTGTCTTTATTAATATTTATTATCATCATTAAATCAAGTATTATTTCAGTTATAATTAGGACTAATTTCTGGTAGATTCTCATTATTAGAAAGAATATTCTCATCCTTTAAAATTTTTATGACGATTTTATTTTGTTTTCATTTGAATATTGGTTTAAATTTGGTTTTAGAGTGTGTAGGAAATACTAATCAAGTAATCTTTATCCATTTGATAAAATCATTTAAATTAGCAATCATATCTTTTTCATTATAATAATCATCAATGATTAGATCTATAGTGTAAATTAGACTGTCCTGATGCTTTACTTCTCTAAATATAGTATAGAAACAGTTAATTCATGCATCTTTAAGTACAGTAAATGCTTTGAGATTTATGGCTTTTAGATTTGAAAAATATAATGATTTATTGTAACTGTATTCAATGGTAGTATCAAACAATTTTATAGGTTGAAATATATTTATATTTGTAACATCAACAAATCAATTCAATATTATTGAACTGACTGTAAAATCATTACTTACTGACTGAATAATATTTGGAAGATTTTGTATCTCTGGAATAATTCATACAGGCAACTTAGACATTAAAAAAATAGGACTATCTTTTGAAGTATTATTTAAATCTAGCTTTATTTCTCTATTGACAATAGTATTAGATTTTTTGAATCTTTTTGAAAAGTAATTAGCAGTAACTTCATTAAAATAATATGTTCATAAATGTAAATTATCAACATTCAAGTTAGACATTCTCAAAACATCACTATCTTTTAACATTGATGGAAATAATGAATATTTATCATCAAAGTCAATAAATATTCATTTTTTATGAAAATTATTAATTTTAAAATATTTATAAGTATTATTTACAATATTTCAAAATTGATAAAACTCACTAATAGGATAATAAACTACATAATCAAAATTTCAATTTTTATACATATTTATATGATTTTGATCTGTTACGAAATTCTTAGGATTGATAAATAGAGATTTAACATTGGTAAAATTAGGTAATTCGTCTATATTATTTGTATATAATATTAGAAGGTCTATGTTTAAATTAGATAAATAACTTTTTAATAAAGAAACACTCTCAGTATTTCTTATTATCAATGTTTGATTTGCTTTGGGATCAAGAAAAGATAAAATATATTTCAATTTTATACTATTTTTAGAAGATATATCATAAATAAAATTTCTATTAGAATTAGTTAAATTAAAGTATTTTTGTTCAACATTAGATTTGATCAATAATGAAAACTGTTGCTTCAAATAATACTGCAATCTATCTTCTGTATAAAAATCAATAATAGATTTGTTGATATAATTATCCTTATTCTTTAAATCATGTACTAATAAGTCAAACTCATCAATAGGTAGCTTGTTTTTTAAGAAAGAAATAAACAACTTTTCAAAATATTCATTTGCTTCATATATAAGTGGAAGCTTATTGATAATCATAAATGAATTTAATGGTCACAAGTTATTTTGTATAAATTCTTCAACATATTTTTCCAAATTATTATAAAGATTTGATTTTAAGAAAAAATTATTAATTACAAAATACTCAAATAATTCATTTCAAATATAACTTGTAAAATTAATTCTTTTTAATAAATCAGTTTTCGTTTCCAATTTAATAAAATCATTAATATTATGATAAGTTATTATCATTGATTTCATTTCATTATTAACTTTATCTAAATATGCATCATTATCACAACATTGGATAATTTCATTAAAATACTCTAAATACTTACTATTTCATACTAATTTAATTAACGATTGAATAAAATTATCAGAAAATCAATATTTGTCTAAGTCTAAAGTCAATATATTGTCATTGAAAACATTCACGAACCGAAGAAATGTAGACTCATTAGGTTCAAAATTCAATCAATTCAAAGAAATATTCTCTCATTGGAATGCTATAATTCTATCCATAGTTACCAAATCTACATTTTCAAGTGAATCTAAATATAGTCTTCACATTCAATTTTTACAAAACTTTGAAATCAAATCGAATTGTTTACTTGTAATTGATTTAAGTCAATTGAGATTCAACACATTTCACTTGAATTTACTAAGTTCTGATGCACATTGTTCATCTAAATACTGAATTCAAGATAAATCTAATGAAAAAAGATTTAGCTGCATAAGATAGTATAATTGTTGTATATCAATAGTTTTGATATGAGAAAGATCTAAATGATAATTAGTTGATTTATCAATAAAATTAAAATTAACTGAATCAATTTTCAATTTTTCATCAGATATAGTAGAATCTTTAAAAAAGTTTTTTCAATAATCAACTTGTTTAATTCACTTATATGCAAAATATATTAATGCAAAAAACAAAATATTTCATACTAATGCATAATAACGTATTTTGTTAGATAAATTATATAAATCAATTTTATTTTGAAATATATTATGCAATTTTTTATCATTTTTATAATACAAAACCATCATCTCTTTGAACAATTTCTTATTTTTATGTAATAATGATACCAAATAAATGATAGATTTATAATTATTATTAGATTTTAACAATAATATTAATTTGTAGATAAGACTACTGTTTTCTTTATTATTATCTAACTTTTTAGAAAATAATTTTTTCAATATTTGATCAATAATTTCATAATTATCTGTAAAATTTGAAATAGCAAAAATGGCAAAATTAATATCATCATAAAACACATTATCAAATAATTCTAAAATATATTGTTTATTATTAATTAATTTATTATTAAAGTAATTTTGCTTATTCCAAATACTAACATCATTTGAATTCAATAAAGAACATAATTCATTCATAAAAACTCTGATTCAAGTATTATTTTTATCATTAATTGATAGTAATTTATTTTTATATTCGTAAATCATTTTTGGCACAAATTTTATATTTTCAATATTTAGACAATAAATATTAAAAATATTATTATAATCAATAATTCAATTAGATCAAATATCTAGTTGTTTATATCATAAATTTGGAAGCTTTGAATAATCTCAAAATGGATTAGACTTTTCATAGTTCTCAAATGAATCTTGATTAGTAGAATGAATTATACAAATCACTCAGAAATCCATAGCTTGTTTTCACATTTCTTCAAGAAAATTAACAAAATTTTCAGTTGTAGCATTTGTTAATATCAGTCTATAATCTTTTTTAAGTGATTTCTGAGTTGTATCTAATGAACTAACACGATTCTGAATATTTGTAATTTGCAATTTTTCGATAAAATAGTTTGCTGTTTGTTTTATTCTTAAAGTTCTATTATTGGAATACAAATATACATTATTTCAAAGTCAAGCATCTCTAATTTTGGATATCAATATATCCATTTCTATGTATCACGAATCTAAGATAGGTTCATTATCTGTTTGAGTTTTTCATTCAATAGCAGTCATACAATGCCTAATTCAGTAAACCCTTCAATTTACGTAATTTGGTCATAATAAATTTGGTTCTCACAAAAAATTATTGATATCAAAATTCCCGTTACTTTTAATCTTTTGTATTTTTTGATAAGTAATATTACTATCTAAAGAATTTGATATATTAGTATCAATTATTTCATTATCTAATACATCTTTAAGGTAAAATATGACTTTATCTTTTATTTTTTCTCTTGTATCAATTATTTCTTTATCCAAAACATCGCTAAGATATGATTGAACTTTCTCAATAATTAATTCTTTTGGCAGATCTAATTGAGTTAAATCATTTACCAATAAATAAGCTCAAGTATGTTTGAGCATAGATTCGATTAAGTCTGATTTTGAGTCAGAAGAATTTGGAGGTGAAGAAATATTATTATCATCAATTCATTGAAAATTTGGTTTTGAATTAGTTACTTGAGATAAGCTCATTTACATTATTCTTCATAAATAATTAACTTTATATAATTAATTATCAGAAAATGTCAATAAAAAGTTATAGTATAGTTTTAATCTTATTTTTATATATTTTAATAATTCAAACTTGCAAGTAAATCATCAGGATTTTCATCTTCTTCAAGTTCAGATTTCAATTCTCGCTTATCTTGTTTCAAAACAGACTGATAAAATTTCTCCAACTTCATAATATCAATAATCTTTTCTCATCACTTATATTCCGTAAAAGAATCTATTATTTTTATAAACTCACTGCTATCTCAATCATTATTTGGAGGGAATAATGAATTTAATATTTTATAATTAGGGTTTGTATGAATTGTAGGATCATTCAAAGTATTTTGAATATTGTCGAACAATTCTTTTGTAGTCAATTTTTCTTGTGTAGATTGAAAATCCAAAGTATTTTTCAACAAATCAAAATACTTGAACATTTTAGGATCTTGCTGTTCAGACAATTTTAGTCAACTTTTGTATTGCTGCACTTTTGCCTTATCTGGATAAACATTTATCAAATATCCAGCTACTTGTTGATCTGTAACTACATTATTCAATTGTTCATCTGCATAACTTTCTCATTTTCACTGAGGGTTTTTTTTATCAAATTCAGCATTCAGTTTATTATTGAAAGCATTTAGCAAAACTAGTTCATTATTTTTTACATCTAATTCATCATTAGGTGTCTTCAAATAATATTTTATCTCTTCCAATAATAACGGAAAATTTATTGTTCATAAAGCTTGTTCATAATCTCACAAAGTTGGTATTTCCACTAAATCATTTGGTGGCAAAATATCATCTATAGTTGATTGACTAATTCACAATCATCACTTACTATCTCACAGTAAATCTGTCATAAAAACAGTTCACTTCTCATCAATTTTCATCTGCAAATCATATCACTCCAAATTGTATCACATATTGAATTCAGATTGTCTATTTCAATTTGGATTTACATTCACATCTCATAATTTATCAGAATTCAGGTTGTTTCAAGTAATTCTATCAAATTTAGATACAATCATATCCATATAATTATTGAACACTTGTTTGTTACCATTCAATCTAAACATATTAGAGATAAATTGGGTTCACTGATCCTGAGCCTGCTCTCAAAATCAAAACTGCTTTATCAATGTTTCATCTACACCATCAAGGTTTAATTTGGTCTTAGGTTCAGAGTTTATATATTCTTTTACACTTGAATTATTGTAATAAACACTATTATCTTTTGTATAATTAGCAATATTCGACTTTTCTCACAACAAATTTGAGTATTTATCATAATCCCCTACAAATTTTTCGTAATCCTTTGCATCTTGTGGTGAAAGCTTTCACTCTTTGTGAATCTCTCACATCACTTGCATAGTTACAACCAATTTAGCATACTCTCACATACTCATTCAAAGCTGCTTTTCATCCACTCATTTAGAAGCCAAATTTTGCTTCATTTCACTTAGTCTATTTTCATAATCCTTACTTTCAAACTCTTTCTTATACTTATCATAAAATCTGTTAGCAGTCTCTTTTAATGATTGTCAAAGATTAATAGTTTCTTGATTAAAATCACTTGCATCTTCTTTTATATTACTTGCATCTTCTTTTATATTACTTGCATCTTCTTTTATA
>JAZHDC010000030.1:0-7315 GCA_036541305.1 Candidatus Absconditabacteria bacterium | reverse complement strand
GAAAATTTGTAGAACCATCTTGGTTAAAAGTAGATAAATCTAAGTTTAGTGTTGAAATGTTAGACTTACCACATACAGAGGATATCACATTACCTGTAGATGTACTTAAAGTAATTGAGTATTATGCTAGAGCATAGTTTATTTATTTTCATTATAATCACTCATGTTGGATACACAAAAATTTATCTGAAAGCCTAAAATTGTATTTGAAGAAATCGATGATAGAACTTGTATTTATGAAGTACAATACTTGCCAAAATGATTTGGACATACTTTATGAAATGCTATAAGAAGAATAATACTTTGATATAATCTTTGATGATCAATTACATGATTGAAAATCAAATGAATATCACACGAATATTCAACTATAACATGAGTAAAAGAGTCAGTAATTGACATAATGTTAAACTTCAAAAAACTACGTTTCAAAATTGATGAAAGCGTTGAAAAGTTACAATGGATTTCGCAAAGATTCAAATGAGTATGATTATATACATCTGAGTCTTTAAAACTACCTGCTTGAATAGATCTTTTAGACAATTGAGAATATCTTTTTGAAATAACTGATCCTAATGTAGAACTAATTATGGATTTTAGAATAGAGAAATGATATACATATTATAGCCTAGATTATCTAAGAAGAAGAGAAGAAAAAGAGGAATCAAGCGATATTTGACTATTCTTAATAGATAATGACTTCAAAGCTGTAGATTATGTAAAATACGATGTAGAAGAAATAATCGACGACTTTATGTGATGAAGTAAGGATAAGCTGATACTTGAAGTTAAAACAAAATCACACCTTCTACCTCCAAAAGAAATCTTGAATTTCGCATGAGAAGTATTGTCATCATATGCAAAATTATTTGTATTTGAAGACGCTTACATAGATAGATCAGTAATGATTGAGTACGCAGAAATGGAAGAAATGAATGAAAAACTAAATGAAGAAATAAGTGTTAAGACAGTACCTATTGACGCATTACCATTAAGTGAAAGAACAAGAAATGCTTTGATCAAAAATTCGATATTATATGTTGAAGATTTAGAGAAGAAGAGAAGAAATGAACTGTTAAGTATGAAATGAGTATGAAGAAAAGCAGTAGAAGAAATTAACCAAGCTCTTGATAATATGTGAAAGAAACTTGCTGGATAATTTATTTAAAATTAATTCAAATAGAATGAGACATCAGTTTAAAAAGACTAGAAAAATTAATGTATGAGCTCAAAGAAGTGAAATAGTTGTAAGAAATATGTTAACATCATTAGTGATTAGTTGACAAATAGTTACAACTGTTAGTAAAGCAAGAGTAGTAAAAGCGCAAGCAGATAAATTCTTTTGAAGATTAGTATCATTGTTTGACAAGTATGAAAATCTTGCAGATGTTAGGAGAGAAGCTATAAGAATCTTAAAATCTACATTATATACTGAAGAAGCTTGAAAAAAAGTTCTTTCAGAATTATTGCCTAAATACAAAGAGTTGAATAAATCCTATTGATTTATTTCTGACTATAAATTATGAGTTAGATCTTGAGATTGAGCAGAAAAAATATTGTTAAAGTTGAACTAGAATTTATAAAGTAAGATCGTAAAAATGCAAATCACATGAAAAGATTTGAATAAAACTGTTTATATAAATCCTAAGGATTTAGAGAAAAACAGAAAATGGTATAATGTTGATGCAAATTGACAAATATTATGAAAACTAGCAGTTGAAATTGCCAACAAGTTAATGTGAAAACATAAAGCACATTATTGTGATTTTTGGGATTGCTGAGATTTCGTTGTAGTACAAAATGCTGAAAAAATTTCAGTAACTTGAAACAAATTACAACAAAAAGTTTACTATAAGCATAGTTGATACAAGTGACATTTAAAAATGACAACTTTGGAGCAGTTATTAATAAAACACCCAGAACGTGCAATTATTACTGCAGTAAAGGGAATGTTACCAAAGAATAAGTTGAGAGCTTCAAGATTGAAAAGATTGAAAGTTTTTGCTTGAGTATCTACTAAGTTTGATTATTTATCTCCTGAATCATTACAAATCAATGGATAAAAAGACAACTAGATCATACAAATATGCTGTTTGAAGAAGAAAAGAATCTACAGCTATAGTAAAGTTATATCCTAAGGGGAAAGGTAATTTTGTAATAGTTAAGGAAGATAAAACTATTTCTATGAAGGATTTTTTCTGAGGGAATAAATACTTGTTAGAAAATTCATTATATCCTTTTCTAATAATGTGAAATGACGCTATCAAAACATTTGATGCTGATATAGTTATTAGAGGATGATGAATAAGATGACAATCTGACTCAATCAGACTTTGATTCTCAAGAGCTTTAATAGAGTTCAATCCTGAATTAAAGAAAATGTTAAAACCTTATGGATTGTTAAAAAGAAATCCAGCAGTTAAGGAAAGAAAAAAGCCTTGATTGAAAAAAGCTAGAAGAGCACCACAATGGAGTAAGAGATAGATTTACTTACTTAATATCAAATGAACTCTAGTAAGTTTGAAATTAATTATTATATTATTATAAATTTAAGGAAGAGTTTATGTTTTTTTACATAACTCTTTCTTTTTTAATTTAAAAACATAAATATGAAAGATATAATTTTGATTTGAGCTCAATGATCTTGAAAATGAACTCAAGCCTCCAAAATAATGAGGATATTTTGAAAGAAATTAAATTATTTTGAAAGTTGAAATATACTTAGGGCTCTAAAAATAAATGAAAATTCACTTTGATTATATATAAAAGATGTTATTGACAATTGATATCTTGTTGATGATTGATTTATTACAATTTTGCTTAAAGCTTATATGTATATCTTGTCAAAGGATCAAAATATGTTATTAGATTGATTTCCTAGAAATATTTGACAGTTATATTTGTTCATTGATGAAATGAAAAGATTAAAAAGAGATTATATTGTTATATATCTTGAACTTGATGAACAAGAATCAATAAAAAGACTAACTTGAAGAAGAGTATGTAGAAAATGCAGTAAAGTTTATAACATCATGTTAGATTGAAATATAGATAGATGTATTGATTGTTCTTCAAAACTGTTCCAACGTGAAGATGATACAGAGCAGATTATTGCAAACAGATTGAAAGTATTTAAAAATGAAACCATACCAGTAATAAATCATTTTGATAAAGAAAAAATATTATATAAAATTGATGCAAATCAATCACCAGATAAAATTTTTGAAGATATCAATATTATAATTAATTCTATTTAATGAACTCTATAGAAAACCAAATATATAACAATTCAATCAAAAGTTGAATATCTTGTTTAGTTACAAATTGGAAAAATGAAATACTAATGGTATTTGAAAAACATTCTAATAATCGAAAACTTTGATGACAACTATCATTGATATTTTGAAATATTGAAGAATGAGAATCTCCTAAACAAGCATCAATAAGAGAAGTTAAAGAAGAGTCGTGATTTGATTTGCATGATGTAGATTTTGTATCGCTAAAACAAGTTAAATTTTTATCATCCTTGTATAATTTATATATGTTCAAATCTACTACAAGTAATCTTACTTGTTGAAATTTTATACAATATGACACAAAGTGATATAAATTCTTATCATTATATGAATTGTTGAATTTATGACCACATGAAATAAGACCATGAACTTTAGAGGTGATAATAAGTACTTTGTTTACAAGTGATTATAGTAATATTAATATTGCCATAAATTGAAGCAAATATGATAAATTTAAATTTCTTTCACTTAGGAATATGCTTAGAAGAATTATATAATTTTCTTGAATTTGTCAGTTTTTTTCTTTAATTTATTTTATATATTAATTATTATTTCAAGTAATTAATATGTTAAATAGAGATTATTATAAAGCATTGGCTTATTGATCATTACCTGATCTCAAAAGTAGCGATTTAAAGAATAATAATTATAATCTAAAATTAGATTTATCTCAGTCGCAAAAATGGTTTGAGGATAATAAATTAAAATTTCAAATTTATACTTGAGAGTATCATTTCAAATTTCAAAATGTAAAATCTAAACCTTATATTATATATTACATAGGAGATATCAACCTTTTGAATAAACAGTTAATATGAATAGTCTGACCTAGATTTCATTCTCTTTATTGACAAGATTTTGTTACATACTTTTTACAAAAGACAAAAAATTATTCTTATTGTACAATTTCTTGAATGGCTCCTTGAATTGATACAATTTGTCATGAATATTCAATAGATAATAACATCAAAACTATTGCTGTAATTTGATGATGAATAAGATACTATCAAAATAGTAAATTTTCTAGCATTCTAAAAAAGATCCTAGATAACTGATGATTGGTAATATCTGAGTTTAAGTTTGACACTGTCCCTACGAAATATACTTTTCCACAAAGAAATAGAATTGTTGCTTGACTTTCAGATTTTATTATAGTCCCAGAAGCTTGAAAAGGTTCTTGAAGCCTTATTACTGCTGACTTTTCTCTTGCCTGTTGAAAGAAAGTTTATTGATTGATGTGAGATGTATATTCACATTTTTCTTACTGAATAAATGAATATATTTCAGAGAATAAAGCTATTGCAATTTATGATATAGACAAATTTATACAAAATATTTTTCCTGAAACAGATAATTTTGATAAAATTTGATTAAATGAAATTCAGCTTAGTGTTTTAGATTTTGTTACAAAAAACCCTTGTAGCAATTTTATGACAATACAATTTGCATTGTGATATACTACTAATGAGCTATTAGCTATAATTAGTATTTTAGAGATTAATTGATTAATTAAGCAAATAAACCCATGAGAATATAGCACTTAAATTAGATATTTATATGATTTAATCTTACAATTCATAATTATCATATTTTTATTTGAAAAATCCATATAAACAATTATATATATTGTATTTAATTCTGATAATAAATATGCTAAACTATATTTTAATATTTATGGTTTCTATGTTAATTGGTTTTAGTTGAGTCTGGTTGTTCAATAAAATCTGAATATTAGATAGACCAGGTCCAGATATAATACCAGCTAGGAGTCCTGTTCCAAGTATCCAATGAATTTTTTTGATTTTGGGTTTTGTGCTATTAGTTTTAATTTTTCATAGAGAATACTTTTTCCACAAAGAGTTCTTGTGATTATTGATTTGAGGTTGAATTGTTTGAATAGTATCTGTAATAGATTTATTCAAGTCTTTGTCACCAAAATTTAGGCTACTTGTTCAAATATTGATAGCAGTTGTTTCATTTATGTTTTGAGCCTGAATATATTCTTTTATTTTACCTAATTGAGATTATTATGTACTTCCAGTTGCTATAGCTGTTATATTATCAGTAATTTGGATTATATGATTTATAAATGCTGTAAATTGGTTTGATTGAGTTAATTCTCTTGCTAGTTGAGTTTCTACAATCTGATTTCTTACAATATTTTTATTGATAAAGGTTGTAGTTTTGTGATACTATACAAATGTACAGCCTCATGACCTGTTCAACTTAAATATGGTTGCTAATATATCTTTTATTTTATTTTCGTTATGAGTAGTTTATACATTTATCGAGTTCAAACCTTACTGAGTCCTTAGAGATGTCTGAGTAATGTTTTATTGATTTTCTCTAGCATATTTGTCACTATTATGATGAGCAAAGATTTGAATAATGTTGGTAGTATTATCTTTGGTAATATTTGATGCAGTTTGGGTAGTATTCAATAGAATATTTGTAATGAAAAAAAGCCCATTGAAATGAGACTACTCACATTTGCATTATAGATTGTTGACTCTCAAATGGACAAGAACTGAGGTGAGATTTTTTGTTTGGTGATATTCTTTGTTTTTGATGATTCTAATGATATTACAATGAGTAAATAGATTCAATAAACTTGTAATATTTGTATTGATGTTTATGGTGTTTTTTGGAGTAAATTATTATTTGTTTTGGATAAAAAAGATGCCATATGAATATTTGCCTTGAAAGAAAAAAGAATAATAATATAATTACAAGTATATTTTATTTTTTGCAATCCAAATGATAAGAGAAAAGAAGCTGTTAGTACAAAAAATAAGAGAAAATTTAGATTTATTATATGAGCTAGATAAAGAGGCATTTATAGAAGCTATGAATGAAATTTCAGCAAAAATATCTAAGGTTAGAAGCATGTCTTGAGAAGCTAAGTCAATTATATTTGAAAAATGATTGTTAAGTATTTCAGAGAAAGAACAGTTAGAAGAATTGACTGTAAATCTT
Organism: Candidatus Absconditabacteria bacterium; assembly: GCA_036541305.1. Classification (GTDB taxonomy): domain Bacteria; phylum Patescibacteriota; class Gracilibacteria; order Absconditabacterales; family Absconditicoccaceae; genus JAZHDC01. The sequence goes on along the minus strand of JAZHDC010000030.1, from coordinate 1,043 downwards.
TTGGAGTTGTTGAAAGAAAAATTTTGATTATGAAGAGAGTATATTATCAATGAATTGGCTTTATTTAAAATATATTGAAATCATATTGTACCAGTGTATTTTTTGACTTTGATTCCTGATAGGTTCACACTCTTTGAAAATAATTCACAAAAATTAGCTTTGGAAATAGAAAGAAACGCAAAATCTTTGTGACAAAGCTTAACAGACCTTCAAGAATGAAAAGTTTATTTTGGCACTGAAAAGAAGTTTGATGATTTTGATATGATTTTTAGAAAATGAAAGACTCTTGTTTGACTGAATAACTATTATTATTCTTTGTCAGAATTAGAAGCTCATTATAATATTGATATGGAAAAAATGCTTAAGTTCGTAAATGTCGTTCTTCAAGATAAAGTAATTTTTAATTAGTGAACCATAATTAATGAATTTAAAATATGCTACTTACTACAATATTTGACCCTTTTATGAAAAATTGATAACAGTAGACCTTAGGAAATGAAAATTTTTAGTAAAAGCACCTATATGAACTTGAAAGAGTTTTTTGTTTTTTGATGGTCCCTTATTTGCTTTGTACAAGTACTGACTAAGACCCATTTTGAATACAAAATCTAAGGATTGATTTATAAAATTAGTTTTTGAGCAAAATTGAGAGTTGTATCTTATTATTAGAGACATAAAAGCTACAAAAAGCTGATGAGAAAGCACTCAAAGTAGATTTTTCAAATTTCAGTCACAAGATATAACTATAGACTTTCCACAGATCCTTAATTATGATATTGATATAACAGATAAGATTTGATTTTTTGAAAAAGAGGAAATTCAATTCAAGGGGAACAATGAACTACAGGGGACTTTGGAAGAGCTTTTGCCACCAAGAGAGGTTTTTTTGAGTACAAATTTTTTGATGCAAGAGTCTGACAATGTTTTTGAAATGACACCTGCAGATAGAATAAACGTTTTCAAAAACATATTTTGATTATTGTGAATAGATATGGCAAAGGAGAAAATATCAGATAAAAGAAAAGATTTACAGTTATTAATAA